>NC_014828.1:2982500-3008576 GCF_000178115.2 Ethanoligenens harbinense YUAN-3 | reverse complement strand
TTATAATACCATAAAATGCAGAGGAAAATCAATAGAAGCTTCCTGCCGGACTGGAATTCTTACATATATATGATCCTGCCGTATGATGCCGTCGGTTTTTCTTCCCGCTAAAAAATTGTTGACAGTCTTCATGTGGATACGGTATAATATCCGGGATAAGGATCATGCAGAAAGGCGGAGGATTATGCTCAGAACGTATCAGCCGAAAAAAATTCACCGAAAACGCAAACACGGTTTCCGCAACCGGATGTCTACCAGCAACGGCCGCAAAGTGCTTGCCAGACGCCGTGCAAAAGGCAGAAAGATGCTGTCCTATTGACACGAAGGCCACTTTCCGGTGGTCTTTTTTTATGGCGGCGGGCCGCAGAGGCCGCCGGGGCGGAAAAATGAGGGAAACTTTGCCCGGCGCAAGATCCCGGACGGAAGACAGGGGCGAAACGCATCGATGCAAAACACCATATCGCTGACGGAAAACCGGGATTTTCGCCGCCTGTATCACCGGGGGCGCAGCATGGTGCATCCCTGCCTGGTGCTGTATTATGCGCGCAATCGCCTTGGGTGCAACCGCATTGGTATCACCACCAGCAAAAAGATCGGAAAAGCCGTCGCACGCAACCGGGCCAGGCGAATCATCCGCGAATCTTACCGTCAGTTGGAGCCAGCGACAAAAACAGGGTGGGATCTGGTGTTTGTCGCCCGCACCCGCACGGTCGGCTGCAAAATGGGCGATGTTCTGCGGGTGATGGGCGGCATGTTTAAAAGCGCGTGTATCGTAAAGAAATGAAACAATTACTTTTGGCGCTGATCCGATTTTACCGGCGCTTTGTTTCACCGCTCAAGCCGCCTTCCTGCCGGTATTATCCCACATGTTCCCAATATGCCGCGCAGGCCATCGAACGGTTTGGCGCGCTGCGCGGCGGTTGGCTTGCGGTGCGGCGCATCCTGCGCTGTCATCCGTTCAACCCCGGGGGAATCGACCCGGTTCCGGAACAGTTTTCCCTGCGCGGCGCGCGCAAAAAACCGTAAGCATGCATCTGCTTGGAGGTTGCCATGGCAGCGATCAGTTTTACCAATATATTTGATATCATCAATATCCCGCTTGGCTTTTTACTGCGGTTTTGTTATCAGCTGACCAACAACTATGGTCTGGCCATCATTTTGCTCACGCTTATCATCCGCATCCTTCTGGTGCCGCTTGCCGTAAAGCAGCAGAAGAGCATGGCCCACACCGTGCGTTTGCAGCCGAAGCTGCAGGCACTGCAGAAAAAACACGCCAACAATAAGCAGAAGCTGCAGGAAGAGCAGATGAAGCTGTATCAGGAGGAGGGCGCTAACCCGATGGGTGGGTGCCTGCCGCTGTTGTTTCAGTTGCCAATATTATACGGTTTGTATAATGTTATTTATCATCCGCTTTTGTACATTGTTCAGCTCAGTGTGGATGTCAAAAACCGGGTGGTCTATGATCTTTTTTCCATTTTAAAGACGACTTATCCCAGTGTTTTCGGCAAGATGAGCACGCCTTCGCAGGCCCTTTCCAACGGGCAGGTGGAGATTTATGCGGCCAAGCTCATGCCAAATCATATGGACAAGCTTTCGTTTTTGCCGGCCAATGTGCTCAAGCTGGACTTTAACTTTCTGGGGCTGGATCTTTCCGTGGTGCCGGGCTGGCAGATTTCCATCTACCTGCTTATCCCGATCTTTTGCTATCTGTCTTCTTTTATACAGGTTTGGCTGAGCACCCGGATCAATAAGGAAAACAACATTGCGGCCAATGCCCCGGGAACCGGGGGCATGAATATCGGTATGATGTTGATCATGCCGTTGATGTCTGCTTATATCTCCATTTCCGTGCCGTCCGGCGTGGGTCTGTACTGGATTGCATCCAACCTTATTATGCTGGCGCAGATTCTGCTGCTCAATAAATTCTACAATCCAAAAGAGCTTGCCGAAAAATATGACCGGGAATCGGAGCACCGCAAACGCGAACGGGCTGCATCCATGAAAGCGCGCGAGGAACGGCTCGCGGCTTCAATGCGTGGGGGACAGAGCGAAGAAGAAGCCCCCGAGCGCGATGAAGTGGAGCAGGCTGAAGAAGACATTGAAGGAAAGCTTTCCAAAAAGAAGCTGATGGAAGAAAACAGAAAACGGCTTGCAGTGGCGCGTGAAAAGGAAGAGCTGGAAGAACAGGTGGAGGAACAAAACCCGAGTACGGAAAATCCGCCGCATGTGAACAGCGGAACCAAACGGAAAAAGAAAAGACGCAGATAACAAACGGGTAAAAAGACATGCGGTGCAGGGGGGTGTCGGGAAATGAAACGGGAAGCAGTTGCTGCCGGGCGGACGGTCGAAGACGCGATTCAGGCAGCGTGTGAGCAGTTGGCGGCGGAACGGAACAGGGTCGAAATCGAAGTCCTGCAACTTCCTTCCAAACGCCTGCTCGGTCTGCTTGGCGCTTCCGAAGCGAAAGTGCGCGCGACGGTGGAATTCACAGCGGAAGAACGGGCAGACTATTATCTTTCCGGTATTCTGGATCGGATGGGTGTTTCGGGATATGCGTTGGAATCCAAGGCAGAGGGCGAGGATATCGACCTGAACATCCAAGGGGAAAACCTGGGGCTGGTCATCGGTCATCGCGGCGAAACACTGGACGCGCTGCAATACCTGGCATCGTTGGCTGCCAACCGCGGCGAGGAATCGTTCAAGCACATTTCCCTGGACACCGGAGATTACCGCAAAAAACGTGAGAAAACACTTTATGCGCTGGCGAAACGCCTGGCGCTCGGCGCGGTGAAGACTAAGCGCACCACGACACTGGAACCCATGAACCCCTACGAGCGGCGGATTATCCATACGGCCGTCCAGCAGGTACACGGTGCGGCCAGTTGGTCGGTGGGTGCGGAACCGAACCGGCGTGTCGTGATCGGTGCGGAAAAGCAGCATAAACGTACGACATGAACCTGTTCTGTTGTCGGATAAAGGGATAACTGGCTGTTCCGGGACGCGGTCTGCCGGCAATCACGCAGGATATCTGTGTGGTTTGCGGCGCGCGGGGCGGGACGGCTTTTCCATTTTCAGCCCGCCCGGCAAAAGAGTGCAAAGGAGGCATATGATGCAGTTTGAACCGATCGCGGCAATCGCCACTCCGCATGGTACGGGCGGCATCGGTGTCATCCGTCTTTCGGGAGATGGTGCGTTCACAGTCGCACAGCGGGTCTTTCATGCCAAATCAGGAAAAGCGCTGGCGGATATGGCAGGATATACCGCCGCTTTTGGGCAGGTTTGCGACGTGGACGGGCCGGTGGATGAAGCGGTCGTGCTGGTTTTTCGGGCACCGAAAAGCTATACCGGCGAGGATGTTGTGGAGATTTCCTGTCATGGCGGGGAGACGATACTGCGCCGTACATTGGCCGCGCTTCTCGCGACCGGCGCGCGTCTGGCCGGCCCGGGGGAATTTACCAGACGCGCGTTTTTGCATGGGCGAATAGATCTGACGGAAGCGGAAGCAGTGATGCAGCTGATTGGTGCGCAGAGCGCCGATGCGGTACGGGCGGCGATTGCCCAGCATGAAGGCGCGCTCTACCGGGAAATTCGGCAGATCAAGGAGATTCTTTACCAGCTTTCCGCCGAGCTGGCCGCCTTTTTTGATTATCCGGATGACGATATTCCCGCTTTAACAAGGGAAAGCGTGCTTCCCCGTCTCGCTGAAGTGCAGGAAAAACTGGAGAAGCTCTGCGTGCAGTATGAAACGGGGCGGGTGCTGCGTGACGGCGTGACGGTGGCTATCGTGGGGAAACCGAACGTGGGAAAATCAACGCTGATGAACCGTCTGCTGGGTGAGGAACGCAGCATCGTCACCGAAATTGCGGGGACAACGCGCGATGTGGTGGAAGAAAGCGCGCAGTTTGCCGGAATGACACTTCATCTGTTCGATACGGCGGGGCTGCGTGAAACAGACGACCCGGTGGAACGTATCGGCGTGGCGCGCGCAAAGAGCAAAATCGAACAGGCCATGCTGGTGTTTGTCCTGTTTGATGGATCGCGCCCATTGGATGGGGAAGACGAGTCAATCTTCTCCATGCTGCAAGGCAAACGGGTGATCGCCATCCTGAATAAGGCCGACCTGCCACAACGCTGCGACATGGCGCGAATACGGAGTGTGTTTCCGGATATGGTCTCTATTTCGGCGGCCGAAGCGCACGGAATGGATGCGCTGGAAACGCGTTTGCGCGACCGGTTTCGGCTGGAAGCGATTGACCCGCGGGCGGGCATGTTGGCCAACGCGCGGCAGCTGGATTGTGCGCTGCGGGCAAAAACAGCCGTTATGGAAAGCCGTCAGGGACTTATTGCGGGTTTTACGCTGGATGTGCTGTCGGTCGGGCTGCAAACAGCGGAGGACGCGTTGGCGGAACTGACCGGCGAACAGGCGTCCGAAGCGGTGATTGAGAAAGTATTCGCGCAGTTCTGCGTGGGAAAATAAAAGCAAACTATTTTCAACAGACAGGGGATGCATTGTGGAATATCAAGCGGGCGCATATGGTGCGGCGGTCATCGGCGCGGGGCACGCAGGCATTGAAGCGGCGCTTGCCTGCGCCAGACTTGGCGTGCCCACCGTTTTGTTTACGTTGAATCTGGATGCGGTGGCCAATATGCCATGCAATCCCTCTATCGGGGGTACGGCAAAAGGGCATCTGGTGCGGGAGATCGACGCGCTCGGCGGCGAAATGGGCCGGGCTGCGGATGCAACATTTTTGCAGAGCCGTATGCTTAACCGCGGCAAAGGTCCCGCCGTGCATTCCTTGCGGATGCAATGCGACCGGCGCGCCTATCACGCGCGGATGAAGCATGTGCTGGAGACCACGCCGCTTCTGGATCTCAAACAGGCCGAAGTGGTGGAGATCCGTGTTCGGAAAGGCGCGGTTTCCGCCGTTGTCACGCGGCTGGGCGCGGTGTTTACAGTGCGGGCGGTGGTGATTGCGACCGGCACCTATCTGCGCGGGCGGGTGCATATCGGTGAAGTTTCCTATGAAAGCGGGCCGGATGGGATGTTCGGACCATCGTTGCTTTCTGATAATTTACAAAAATTGGGACTCCCTTTGCTTCGCTTCAAAACCGGTACACCGGCGCGTGTAAAACGCGCCAGTATCGATTTTTCCACACTGGAAGTGCAGACGGGGGACAATCCGGTCATACCATTTTCTTTTGAGACGGAAAATCCCGGCGAGAATACTGCTGTGTGCCATATCGCCTATACCAACGCGGAAACACACCACATCATTCGGGAGAACCTGCACCGTTCGCCGCTCTATGCCGGGCGTATTGAGGGTGTGGGGCCGCGGTATTGCCCCAGCATTGAGGACAAAGTGGTGCGCTTTGCCGACAAGGAGCGTCATCAGATCTTTATCGAACCGCTGGGTAAAGATACAGAGGAACTTTATCTGGGAGGAATTTCCTCATCGCTGCCGGAAGAAGTGCAGATGCAGTTTTTGCGCACTATCAAGGGATTTGATCACATCCGGATGATGCGTACGGCTTATGCGATCGAATACGACTGCATTGATCCGCTGGCGCTTACGCCGATGCTGGAAACCAAAGCGGTGCAGGGACTTTACGGCGCAGGGCAATTCAATGGGACATCGGGCTATGAAGAAGCTGCGGCGCAGGGATTGATGGCAGGCATCAACGCAGCGCTGCAGATCAAAGGCGAGGTACCGCTGGTGCTTTCGCGTGCGCAGGCATATATTGGGACGCTGATTGACGACCTTGTGACAAAAGGCACAAACGAACCGTACCGCATGATGACCTCACGTGCGGAGTACCGGCTGGTGCTGCGGCAGGACAATGCGGATATGCGTCTGACACCAATCGGATACCGTATCGGGTTGATTTCCGATGAGCGCTTTGTCAGATTTAAAGAAAAGCAGCGGCAGATTCAAACAGAGCGGCAGCGCACGGAGAAGATCATTCTGCCGCCCAGTGCGAAATTGAATGCGTATCTGGAACAAGTGGGGACGACTCCGTTGACGACCGGCGCGAAGCTGGCAGATCTGTTGCGCCGTCCGCAGGTGCATTATGATGCGCTGGCACCGTTTGACCTTGGCCGTCCCGTTTTGCCGGAGGCTGTGCGGGAGCAGGTTGAAATCTCTGTCAAATATGAAGGGTATATCAAGAGGGAGAACGCGGCCATCGAACAGATGCACCGGCTGGAACAGAGGGTTTTGCCGCCGGATATCGATTACCGGGCAGTTTCCGGTCTGCGGCTGGAGGCCATGAGCAAGCTTGAAGCTGTGCGGCCGATCAACATTGCGCAGGCGTCGCGTATTTCCGGAGTGAGCCCGGCGGATATTTCCGTCTTGCTGATTTATCTGGAGCAAAGGCGCGGGGCTGACGCCGATTGTTTCACGTGAAACATGGAGGAAACGATGAAGGAATTGACAAACGCCATCCAAACAGGGGGATGGAATCTGCCGCTGACAGACGGGCAGCTTGGGCAGTTGAACCAATATGCCCGATTGCTGGTGGAATGGAACGAGAAGATCAATCTGACCGCTATCACCGATCGGCAGGAGATTGCAGTCAAGCATTTTCTGGATTCGCTTTCGTTGCTCCACTTTGTGCCACCGGAGCAGAATGCGGTTGTACTGGATGTGGGCAGCGGTGCAGGGTTTCCGGGCATGGTGTTGAGGATTGCACGGCCCGACTTGAGGCTCACCTGCATGGACGGCACACAGAAACGCATCCACTTTCTTTCGGAATTGGCGGCGGCTCTGGGGCTGCAAGAAGTGGTCTGCCTGCATGCACGTGCGGAGGAAGCCGGACGCGATCCGGCTTTGCGTGAAACGTTCGATTATGTGACCGCGCGGGCGGTGGCCAATTTGCATGCGCTGGCTGAATATTGTCTGCCGTTTGTAAAACCGGGAGGAAAGTTTGTGGCGATGAAAGGGCCGGACGGCGCCACGGAAGCAGATAAAGCCGCAAAAGCGATTCAGACCTTGGGTGGGGAAATACGTGGTGTGCATACCTTTACGTTGCCTGGAACGGATTTTTCCCGTACACTGATCGAGGTTGCCAAAACAGGGCAAACCCCGGCCATTTACCCGCGTCCGGGCGGAAAAATGAAGAAAAAGCCGTTGTAATCGCACGATTTACAGAAAAAGGGCAAGGAATTTGTCGAACGATTTATACGGAAATATATGGAAATATTATGTAAAATGTGCTATTCTTTTCTTGTAGGAAACGGACAGGCCCCATCCAATGTTTAAACGGGATGTGGACAAACCAGATGGAAAGGATGTGCAATCTCGATGTTTGGAATTGCGGTAAAAGAGAAGGCTGTGCGTGTGATCGAAATCCCCATTGCACAGATTCGCCCCAGTCCCTGGCAGCCGCGGCGATTGTTTGATGAGCAAGCATTGCAGGGGTTGGCGGAAAGCATTCAGGAAAATGGAATCTTGCAGCCGCTTAGTGTACGTAATATCGGCAACGGCATGTATGAACTGGTGGCGGGAGAACGGCGGCTGCGCGCGCTGCGGCTTGTCGGATACAAAACCGCGCCTTGCATTCTTCTGGATGCCACCGTGCAGGAATCCGCCGTATTTGCCCTGCTTGAAAATCTCCAGCGGCAGGATCTGCATTTCTTTGAGGAAGCGGAGAGCATGTGCCGCTTGGTAGAAACGGTGGGCATGACACAGGAGCAGGTGGCCGCCAAACTAGGAAAAAGCCAACCCACCATCGCGAACAAGCTACGGCTCTTGCAGCTCACGCCTGAAGTGCGAGATATTATCATGGAGAAGGGCCTGACGGAACGCCATGCGCGGGCCTTATTGCGTCTTCCTCCGTCTTTGCAGGCTGCGGCCTTACAGCGCATCCTGAACGGAAAACTTAATGTTGCCGAAACCGACCGTTTGGTGGAGGAAATGCTCAATCCGCCGCATCCGCATCCCGCCGGGCGATCCATGCCTTTGATTAAAGATGTGAGGCTTTTTTTCAATACGATGTCCAATGCCGTTAAAATTATGAAGCGCTCCGGCATTGATGCGGAGACTACGCAGCGTGAATGCGGCGACTATATTGAGTATGTGGTGCGAATTCCAAAAGGTAAACGGAAGAGTGCATAAAGAAACTTGCCCATGGTCGCAAAAACCCGTTTTGGCATATAAGCCAAAGCGGGTTTTTGTGTTTGAATGTTTCACGTGAAACACAAAAATGTCCTCGTCTTTTGTTTCACGTGAAACAATTCATAAAATTTCCGGTATCAGCCTTTTTTTTGACTGACGGGCATGCTATAATGAGAGCCAGTGAGGCTTTGTAATAAAAGAAATATGAACAAAGCAAAAGGACGAAGGACAGGCCTGTTTGCCAGACCGGGACAGACGAGGAGCGTTTTGTCAGATATCCGATAAGGAGGAAGCACGGTGGGTAAAATAATCGCCATTGCCAACCAAAAAGGCGGCGTTGGCAAAACCACAACAACGGTGAATCTGGCGGCGGCGCTGGGTGAACTGGGGCAGCGTGTATTACTCACAGACGTTGATCCGCAGGGCAATGCAACCAGTGGCATGGGTGTAAACAAACGGGAACTGCCAAAGAGCACCTATGATATCCTGATCGGGCAGGCCACAGCGGAAGACGTGCTGGTACATACACAGTTTCAAAATGTGGATATTCTGCCCGCAAACATTGAACTGGCGGGCGCGGAAATCGAATTGGTGGATGCCGAGCACCGCGAAGAAATGCTTAAGCGGACGTTTCTGCCCGTGCGTGAGCAGTACGATTACATTTTGATTGACTGTCCGCCTTCGCTGGGGCTGATTACCCTAAACGCGCTGAGCGCGGCAGATACGCTGCTGATTCCGGCGCAGTGCGAATATTATGCACTGGAAGGGCTCTCACAGCTGATTGCCACGGTGCGCATGGTCAAGCGGCTCTACAATCCGTCTATTGAGATCGAAGGCGTGCTGCTCACCATGTTTGACGGCCGTCTGAACCTGACCATGCAGGTGGTGCAGGAAATCAAGAAGTTTTTCCCGCGCAAAGTTTATAAAACCGTAGTGCCGCGCAATGTACGCATTTCGGAAGCTCCCAGCTTCGGGCAGCCGGTCCTGTATTACGACGGTCATTCCAAGGGCAGCGAAGCCTATCGCGAACTTGCGCTGGAAATTGAAGAACAAAACACCGAAAAGAAGGGAACGGCATCATGAAGCGGGGGCTTGGAAAAGGGCTGGATGCTCTGTTTGCGGACAATGCGACCGGCGACGCATCCGCACCGGTAAACCTGCGTCTTTCAGAGATCGAACCGAACACCGATCAGCCACGCAAGGAATTTGAGCCGGAAGCACTCTCGCAGCTTGCGGATTCCATCCGACAGCATGGCATTTTGCAACCGCTGCTGGTGCGGCCCATCCCGGGCACCGGCACCTATCAGTTGGTGGCGGGTGAGCGCCGATGGCGTGCCGCGCGGATGGCTGGTTTGTCCGAAGCGCCGGTCGTCATCCGGGAAATGGACGACACGGCCGTGCTGGAAGTGGCGCTTATCGAGAACTTGCAGCGCGAAGACCTCAATCCCATCGAAGAAGCCGAGGGATTCCATGCGTTGATTGAGACCTACGGTCTCACGCAGGATGAGGTGGCAACGCGGGTCGGCAAATCGCGTCCCGCTGTGGCCAATGCGCTGCGCCTGCTCAGTCTGCCGGAAAAAATCCGCGCGATGGTGCAGGATGGCCGGCTTTCACAAGGGCACGCGCGCACGCTGCTCGCGTTGGATAACGAACAGGCTCAGAATGAGCTGGCCGATCTGGCGGTCGCAAAAAAACTTTCGGTGCGCGAGCTGGAAAAGCTGGTCAAGCACTATGGCAAAGGGGAAACCAAAGAAAAACCGTTGCCGAGCGTCTTTGCGGTGGAAACCGAGCGCAGCCTGACCGACCTTTTCGGCCGCAAGGTCAAGGTGATGGAGGGCAAAGGAAAAGGTATGCTATCCCTGGAATACTATGGAGAGGACGACCTGCGCGCGCTGGTTAAGCGCCTGGCGGGAGAATGAGCCTGCGGGCGGCAACGTGCCGGAGCGCCGGTTTTTGTCCATACTATTTACAGGTCCCCATATTCTGATCAGTCGGTACGAAAATACTAGGAACAGGAAGTGTCTTTCAATGCTGGATATCAAGGAAATACGGAACGATCCCGAACGAGTTAAAAAAGGGATGCGGGTGCGGCACAAAGAAATCGACATCGACGCGGTGCTGCGGCTGGACGATCTGCGGCGCAGCCTGATTTTGAGCACCGACGCGGAAAAATCGGAGCAGAACCAAAGCAGCAAGCAGATTCCGGTTCTGAAAAAAGAGGGCAAACAGGAAGAAGCCCAGGCCTTGCTGGCGAGGATGAAAGAACTCTCCGACGATATTAAGGAAAACGACGCCAAACTGCGTGAAACGGAAGAAGCCCTGCGCGCGCAGTTGCTATCCATTCCCAATGTGCCGCACGAGAGCGTGCCGGAAGGGCAGGATGACAGCGAAAACGTGGAGAAACGGCGCTTCGGCACGCCGCGCGATTTTGGTTTTGAGCCGCAGGCGCACTGGGACATCGGTGCAAAACTGGGTATCCTCGATCCGGAACGGGCGGCCAAAGTGACCGGAGCGCGCTTCCATTTTTATAAAGGGCTGGGTGCCAGACTGGAGCGCGCCGTCATCAACTATTTCCTCAATACCCACACCGCCAACGGCTACACCGAGATTCTGCCCCCGTTTTTAGTCAACCGCGCGTCCATGACCGGTACCGGTCAGCTTCCAAAATTTGAGGACGACGCGTTCCATATTGATAAGGAAGACCTGTTTCTGATCCCCACAGCCGAGGTGCCGGTGACCAATTTCCACCGCGATGAGATTTTGGACGGCGCGCAGCTTCCCATCAAATACTGCGCCTATTCGGCCTGCTTCCGGGAGGAAGCGGGCTCGGCCGGACGCGATACCCGCGGTTTGATCCGCCAGCACCAGTTCAACAAGGTGGAACTGGTCAAGTTTGTGCGGCCGGAAGACTCGTATGAAGAACTGGAAAAACTGACAGGCGACGCCGAACGTGTTCTGCAAGGACTGGGCCTGCCGTACCATGTGGTCACGCTGTGCGCGGGCGATCTTGGCTTTTCGAGCGCCAAAACCTACGACATCGAGGTCTGGATGCCGTCCTACGGCCGGTATGTGGAAATTTCTTCCTGCTCGAATTTTGAAGATTACCAGGCGCGCCGCGCATCTATCCGGTTCAAAGACGGTGCGCGCGATAAAACGCGTTTTGTGCATACGCTCAACGGGTCCGGCGTAGCCATCGGCCGCACGGTCGCGGCCATTTTGGAAAACTATCAGAACGAGGACGGTTCCGTCACGGTGCCGGAAGTGCTTCGGGGCCTTATGGGTGTGGATGTCATTCCGGTTCCGAATTCTGCAAACTGAATTATTTTCAACATAGAATGGTGGAAAATGTGGAAAGTTATATTTTGCCGGTTCATCTAACCTCTTTTGATATTGGCGCGACACGCAAAATGAAATACTCCATGATCCTGCGCCTGCTGCAGGAGGCCGCGGGGCGTCATCTGGAAGAGCTGGGGCTGAGTTATTCGGTGCTGCGCGAGCAATATGGAATGGTGTTCCTGCTGGTGGAAGCGGCCGTGCGCATCCATCGCCTGCCGGCGTATGGAGAGACCGTGGATGCGGAGACCTGGTTTTGCGGGGTGGAGGGCGTCAAATTCGGGCGTGGCCTGCGTATCTGCTCGGGCGACGAACTCTGTATCGAACTCGGTTCGCACTGGGTGCTGGTCGATCCCGATACCCACCGTATCGTGCGGCCTTCAAAGTTTCCCGTACCGGAAGGCATGCAGACGACGTCGGACGGCCCGATGCCCGTGCCGCTGGAAAAACAGCGTTCAGGCCTGCTGTTCAGCAGCGAAGGGGAACCGGTTCCCGGTGTATGCCGCGCGGGCAAACGCGTGGTGCGCTATTCCGATCTCGATTCGAACGGGCATGTCAACAACGCCGTCTATGTGGATATGCTTTGCGACTTTTTCCCGGATGGATTTTCCGGGCATGCGTTCTCGGGGTTCAAGATTGATTTTCTGGGCGAGGCCAAAGAACAGGAGACCATCGGCATCCGCGCCAGGCGGCAAGGAAATACCGTGTTCTTTGAAGGCCAGGTGGAAACCCGCCCCTGCTTTGTCGCTTCCGCAACGGTGGTGGAGTAAATGTTTAGTCTTTTAAAAGAAAGACTTGCATTTCCTGGCCAAACGGGATATACTGATATAGTAGGAACGTATGGTGAAAGAGTGGGGCAACCCACTCTTTCGTTTGTTTAAAGGGCGGCGGCTTCCATACCCGATCGGGAGCGCAGCGTCCATCCGGAGGAGGAAGCATGGCGGCTGGGAAAAGCGTGGTTTCGCGGGTGGAAGCGCTCGCGCTGCCGGTTGCGGAAACGCTGGGCCTTTCCATTTGGGACATCGAATATGTCAAGGAGGGCGCGTCGTGGTTTCTGCGCATTTACATCGACAAAGACGGCGGCGTTGGCATCGAGGACTGCGAAGCATTCAGCCGCGCTATCGATGGCCCGCTGGATGAGGCGGACCTCATCCCTCAGCAGTATTATTTGGAAGTTTCTTCGCCCGGCATCGAGCGGGAACTGAAAAGAGATGCACACTTTCAGGCGTTCATCGGCAAGAAAGTGCACGTGCGGCTCATCCGCCCGCTGGAAGACGGCCGGCGGGAAGTAAACGGCACGCTCACGGCCTTTGCCGATGGAACCCTGACATTGGAAACGCCCGAGGGTGTTTTGCAGATAAAAAAGGCGCAGGCCGCTTTTGTGAAAGCGTCCGATGATTTCGATTGGAATACAGGAGGAAATGAACCGTCATGAATGCGGAATTTTTTGACGCACTTGAGGCTTTGGAAAAAGAAAAGGGCATCCCGGAAGGCCATCTGGCTGAAAAAATCGCCAATGCCATCACCATCGCCGTCAAGCATAACTATAAAACAGGCGACAACACCATCGTGGAACTGGACCCGCAAAAGCGTATCTTCCGCGTGGCGTTGCGCAAAACCGTGAGCGAAACGGTGGAGAACCCCCAGATGGAAATCTATCTGGACGAGGCGAAAGCCATTGACCCCCGCGTGACCATTGGGGACACGGTGGACATCGAGCTGGATACCAGAAAATTCGGCCGCATCGCCGCGCAGACAGCCAAGCATGTCATTCGGCAAGGTATCCGCGAGGTAGAGCGCGAGATCATCAAGGACGAGAGCATGTCCCGCCAGCATGAAATGGTGACGGCCGGCATCTCCCGCATCGACAGCGTGACCGGCAGCGCTTATCTGGACATCGGCCGTGCCGAGGCCGTGATGCCCGCCAACGAGCAGATTCCCGGCGAGCAGCTGCGCGAGGGCCAGATGGTGAAGGTGTATGTGGTGGAGGTCAAAAACGGGGAAAAAGGCGTGCGCACGCTGGTTTCCCGCACCCATCCCGGCATGATCCGCCGTCTGTTCGAGTTGGAAGTGCCGGAGATTTACGACGGCACGGTGGAGATTATGGGCATCGCGCGCGAGCCGGGTTCTCGCACCAAAGTGGCGGTCGCCTCCAAAAACGAGGATGTGGATGCCATCGGCTCCTGCATCGGGCCAAAAGGCGGACGCGTGGGCAATATTGTGGAAGAGCTGCACGGGGAGAAGATCGACCTCATTCCCTATGCGCAGGACATCGGCCAATACATTGCCGCCGCACTGGCGCCGGCCGCCGTGGTGGAAGTGACCACCGACGAAAAAGAACGCCGCGCCCGTGTGATCGTGCCGGACGATCAGCTTTCGCTCGCCATTGGCAACCGGGGACAAAACGTGCGCCTGGCCGCCAAGCTGACTGGCTGGCGCATCGACATTCGGCCGGAGAGCGGCGCGGACGAAGATCCGCAGCCGCGCCAGACCAACATGGCCGCCGCGTTTGAAGCGGCAGAGACCGAGCCGGACGCGGAATGAACGGAAGACCGGCATGAGGAATCCATGAGCAGAGGAGGGGCCGTATGCAGCCGAAAAAAACGCCCATGCGCATGTGCACGGGATGCGGCGAGATGAAACCGAAAAAAGAACTGGTGCGCGTGGTGCGTGGCACCGACGGGGAGATTTCGCTGGATGCCACGGGGAAAAAGCCGGGCCGCGGCGCTTACCTCTGCAAGAATCCCGATTGTCTGAAAAAAGCCCGCAAAGCCAAACGGTTGGAGCGCGCGTTTGGCAGCGCGATACCGGAAGCGGTTTTTGCGAAACTGGAGGAGGAACTTGCAAATGGCGAATAAGCTGCAGGGACTTCTGGGGTTTGCAAGGCGTGCGGGTAAGCTGACGTTCGGCACCGATGCGGTGCTCAAGGACGTGGCGTTCGGCAGGGCGCTGGCCGTGCTGCTTTCCACGGATGCTTCCGCGCGCACGGAAAAATCGGTGCGCCGCGCCTGTGAGGAAACCAAAACACCCTGTTTGCAAACAGGGTTGGATAAACAGCGGCTGGGGGCCTGCATTGGCAGAGGGGATACGGCCGTGGCGGCGATCACCGACGCATCTTTTGCAAAACGGGTGATCGAACTGTGTGAAACGGCGCAACAGGAGGATGATGGCAAGTATGATCATGAAATATCGCGTACATGAAGTGGCCAAGGATCTGGGCGTGCCAAGCAAAGATGTGATTGACTTTCTCGGAAAATATTACAGCGAACCCCGTAAGCACATGACGGCTCTGACCGAGGAGGAACTCAATCTGGTTTTTGAACATTACACCAAACAAAAGGAGGTGGAGAACTTCGATCAGTATTTTAATATGAAGAAACCCGAGACGGCGCAGGAACGTCCGGCAAAAGAAGCCGCGCCGCAGCCGGCTGCAAACGGAAATGCAGCGCAAAGCGCGCCCACGCATCCGCACAGCAACCCGCAGCCTGCGCGCCATCCGGCGCAGGCTGCCCGGCCGCAGAACAACCACCCCGCGCAGCAGGCGCATGCCCAGCACGGCAACCCCCAGCACCGCCCGCCCAACGCACCGGCCCAGCGGCCTGCACAGCAGAGCCAGCAGAGGCCAGCGGCGCAGCACACCGGCCCGCGCCCGAGCGCGGCCGACCGCACGGTACGGCATGTGGATACACGCGGCGCGCAGGTCGAACTCGACAAATACAATATGCATTATGAGGAGATCACGCCCGACCGCAACGCGAAAGATAATATCCAGCGTAAGCAGAAGCTTCACCAGCGTTCGGCCAACCGCCGCCCAAACTATGCGCGCCGGGAGACCGAGGCGGAAAAACTCAAGCGGCTGGCGTTTGAAAAGAGCAAAAAGGTTCAGCTGAAAGTCAGCATCCCGGACGAGATCGCGGTGGGCGAGCTTGCTGCGCGTCTGAAGGTGACGGCGGCGGACCTCATCAAAAAGCTGATGGGCATGGGCGTGATGGCCGCCATCTCCGATACCATCGATTACGATACCGCGGCGCTGGCCGCGCTGGAATTCGGCGCAAAAGTCGAGCGCGAGGTCGTGGTCACCATTGAGGAACAGCTCATCGACGACAGTGCCGACAAAGAGGAAGATCTCAAACCCCGCAGCCCGGTCGTGGTGGTTATGGGCCACGTTGACCACGGTAAGACCTCGCTGCTCGACGCCATCCGTCACAGCGATGTGGCTACCGGCGAGGCGGGCGGCATCACCCAGCACATCGGCGCCTACCGTGTGCATTTGCAGGACCGTTATCTCACCTTCCTGGATACGCCCGGTCATGCGGCGTTCACCTCCATGCGTGCGCGCGGCGCGCAGGCGACTGATATCGCCATTCTGGTTGTGGCGGCGGATGACGGCATCATGCCGCAGACCATCGAAGCCATCAACCATGCCAAGGCGGCGGAAACTCCCATCATTGTGGCCATCAATAAAATCGACAAGCCCGGCGCCGATCCCCAGCGTGTGATGCAGGGGCTGACCGAGCACGGTCTGGTGCCCGAGGAATGGGGCGGCGAGACCATTTGTGTGCCGATCTCCGCCAAAAAGCATCAAAATATCGACAAGCTGCTTGAAATGGTGCTGCTGGTGGCCGACCTGAAAAACCTGCGCGCCAATCCCAACCGCGCGGGCACCGGCGTGGTCATTGAGGCCAAGCTGGATAAGGGCCGCGGCCCGGTCGCTACACTGCTTGTGCAGAACGGCACCCTGCGTACCGGTGACGTGCTCATCGCGGGAACGACGGTGGGCCATGTGCGCGCTATGACGGACGAAAACGGCCGCAAGCTGCAGGAAGCGGGACCCTCGGTGCCGGTGGAAGTGACCGGTCTCTCGGAAGTGCCGGCAGCCGGCGACATCTTCCACTGTGTGCAGGATGAGCGCATGGCCCGCGAGCTGGTGGAACAGCGCCGCGCCAAGGAGAAGGAAGAACAGTTCGGCGCGATGCAGAAAGTCACGCTCGACAATCTGTTTGCCCAGATGCAGCAGGGCGAGATCAAGGAGTTCAACGTGATTGTCAAGGCGGATGTCCAGGGTTCCGCCGAAGCACTCAAGCAGTCCCTGCTCAAGCTCTCAAACGACGAGGTTAAACTCAAGGTTATCCACAGCGGCGTGGGCGCCATCAATGAATCGGATGTGCAGCTTGCAGACGCGTTCAACGCGCTTATCATCGGATTCAACGTGCGGCCGGAGACCGCCGCGCGCGACAATGCCGTCATGGCGGGTGTGGAGATCCGGATGTACCGTGTTATCTACGACTGCATCGAGGAAGTCGAATCCGCCATGAAAGGCATGCTTGCCCCGAAAGTGCGTGAAGTGCAGCTCGGCCGTGCGGAAGTGCGGCAGGTCTACAAGATTTCCAACGTGGGCACCATCGCGGGCTGCTATGTGCTGGAAGGCAAAGTGGCGCGCGGTTCGCAGATCCGCGTGGTGCGCGACGGCATCGTCATCACCGAGGATGAGATTTCTTCGCTCAAGCGCTTTAAGGATGACGCCAAGGAAGTGCAGCAGGGCTTTGAATGCGGTATTGGCCTTGAAAAATACAACGACATCAAGGAAGGCGACATCTTCGAGTCCTTCATTATGGAAGAATACCGCGACTGAACAGGACGAACCGCACACACCTTGCGGTGGGCATGACGCGCAAGGCAGCGCGGTGTCGCGTGTCAACGTGGCAGATACAACGGAAGCAAAAGCGCGCCCGGTGCGGGCGTGTCTGCCGCGGGGCGGCGGGCGGGAAAGGGTGAGTGGAAATGCCGGGTTATCGGCTGGATCGTTTAACAGAGGATATCAAGCGGGAACTGTCCGACATTGTGCGGGGGCTGAAAGATCCACGCATCAGCGGGTTGGTCAGCATCGTGCGGGTGGACGTTTCAAACGACTTGTCTTATGCGAAAGTGTATGTGAGCGCGGTGGGCGGGGATACCGCCCAGGCGGTGGAGGGGCTGAAAAGCGCCGCGGGTTTTGCGCGCAAAACCCTCTCGGCCCGCCTGCATGTCCGCAAAACGCCGGAACTCCGGTTTGTCGCGGATGACTCTATGGAGCATAGCGCGCACATCGCACATCTGCTGCAGGATATCAAAAAGGATGAAGAGCATGGACAGATCTGAAAACCGCAACGTCACCTATGCAGAGGCTGCTGCGTTCCTGCGGAAAGAGGATGATTTTCTCATCTTGGCGCACGCCTCGCCGGACGGCGATACCATCGGCTCGTCGTATGCGCTCTGCCTGGGCCTGCGCGCGCTGGGCAAGCGCGCCCGCGTCTCCTGCTCCGACCCTATCCCGCCGCGCTACGGCCATCTGGCGCTGCCGGATGTTCCTGTGTTTGAGCCGCGTGTGATCGTCACGTCCGATATTGCCGACACACAGTTGTTCGGCAAAGCCAATGCGATCTATGCGGACAAAGTGGCGCTCTGCATCGACCATCATCCCTCCAACACGCAGTATGCCGAACGTGTACTGCTGCTGCCCACGGCATCGTCCACCTGCGAGATCATGGCCGACCTGCTTAAAAAACTTGAGGTAAAAATTACAAAAAATATTGCCGACTGTATTTACACGGGTCTCTCAACCGATACCGGGTGCTTCCGCTACAGCAACACGGGAGCCAAGGCGCTGCGACTGGCGGCGGAGATGCTGGAGTGCGGCGCTCATACGGCGGCCATCAACAAGCGGTTGTTTGAGACGGTCAGCCGCCAGCGGCTGGCCGTGGAGCAAATGGCGTTGCAGACGATGGAGTTCCATTTGGATGGGCGCGCGGCACTTATCGTCATTTCGCTCGACATGCGGGAGAAAACCGGCGCCGCGGAAAGCGACATGGAAGGGTTTGCGTCCCTGCCCGTGCAAGTGGAGGGCGTGCAGGTAGGTATCACCATCCACGAAAAAGGGGATCGGCTCTATAAATTATCGGTCCGCACCAACGAAGGTGTGGACGCATCGGCTATCTGTGCCCATTTTGGCGGCGGTGGACATAAGGCTGCGGCAGGCTGCAAGATCGAGGGTACGCTTGCGGACGTGAAAACAGCGATTCTGAACGTGGTGGAAAAGGCACTGGATCAACATGGATGGCATTCTGATACTGAATAAACCTGCGGGGATTACCTCGTTCGGCGCGGTGGCGCGTGTGCGCAGACTTGCGCATCTGCGCAAAATCGGGCATGCGGGCACATTGGACCCGATGGCGACCGGCGTGCTGCCCCTCTTTTTGGGGCAGGCGACCCGTGCCATCGGGCTTTTGCCGTGCACCGATAAATCCTACATCGCGCGCATGCGCCTGGGTGTGCGTACCGACACGGGCGACTGCACCGGCAAGGTGCTGGAGACCCGCCCGGTATCGGCGGGCAAGTCGGACGTGGCGCACGCGCTGCCCGCCTTCACCGGAGACATCCTGCAGGTGCCGCCCATGTATTCCGCCGTGCACCAGAACGGGCAGCGCCTGTATGAACTGGCGCGGCGCGGCGAGGTGGTGGAGCGGGCGGCTCGCCCGGTGACCATCCGCGCGCTCGCGTTGCTGGAAGCGGGGGACGGGGACTATACACTCTCGGTCACCTGCTCGAGCGGGACGTATATCCGCACGCTGGTGGAGGATATCGGGGAAGCACTGGGCTGCGGGGCCACCATGACGGCTCTGACGCGTACAGCCGCTGCCAGCTTCACTTTGGAGCAGGCCTGCACCATCGAGGAGTTAGAGCGGTTTGCGGCGGCTGATTTACTGCAAGAAAAGATACTGGATGTAGAATATCCGTTTAATATACTTAATGATGTTGTTTTGACCGACAAACAGGCGGTGCGGTTCCGCAATGGCGGGTTCCTTTCGTTGGAGCGCGTGGAAGGTGCGCCGCCTGTGGGTTTGTGCCGTGTGCATGCACCGGACGGCGCCTTTTTGGGATTGGGTGAAACAGATGGGGCCAAACAGGTGCTGCGGGTGAAATGCATGTTGGCCGGGAGGGATGAAAGTGGAAATCTACCGTGCGGATAAACTGCCGGATATGCGGGAGCCGGTGGCAGTGATTCTGGGGATGTTCGACGGGGTGCATGTTGGTCATGCCGCCGTGATACGTGCCGCGCAGGAAACCGGTTTACGCACGGCGCTGGTCACCTTCACCGAGCACCCCGCCCAGGTCCTGAAAAACCGCCGCGCTCCGGAGCTTACCACCGCCCGGCAGCGCGAGCGGATCTTTGCCGCGATGCAGGTCGATTTTTTGATCTATTTGGACTTCAAGACGATCAAATCGTTATCTGCAGAGGAATTTATACAGAACGTACTGGTTCCGATCCGAACGAAAGCTGCGTTTTGCGGGTTCAACTATACATTTGGCGCGGGGGGCAAGGCGGGACCGGCGGAACTGGAGCGGTTCGGGGAGCGGTATGGGTTTACCGCCGTGCGCGTCCCTCCGGTATGCGACGCGGACGGTCCGGTGAGCTCCACCCGCATCCGTGAGCAGATTGTGGACGGGCGGATGGAAGATGCCGCCCGTTTGCTGGGCAGGCCGTTCACGCTGGAGTTCCCGGTGATACATGGCAGGCAGTTGGGGCGCAAACTGGGTATTCCCACCATCAACCAGCGCATCCCGGACGGGCACGTGTGCCCGCGCTATGGTGTGTATGCGGCGTCCGCGCTGGTGGACGGCTGCTGGCGGGATGCCGTGGCCAGTGTGGGGGTGAAGCCCACCGTAGGTTCCGATGATGTGCTGTGTGAAACGTTCATCTTTGATTATGACGGCGATCTGTACGATCGTTGGATTGAGGTGGCGCTTCATACATTTTTGCGGCCGGAGGAGCGCTTTGCCGGCGTGGAGGAGCTGAAAACACAGATGGAGCGGGACATCCGCCACGCAAAGGCGTGGCTGGCCCGGCATAAAAGGAACCGCCCCTGATACGGTTTGATGTCCTTGCGAATGATTTTCCGCCTGCCAGCGTCCACGTTGTCGGCTGGAGCGGGACAGTCTGTTTTCATTTCCGCCCTTACAGGGCCCAAAATCATTCCGCAAATCCGGTTCACCCTTCAGAGGAGAACCGGATTATGTAAGCTGGTCGATGATGGCGGCATCCACCAGGTTTTCAGCCAGCGTGTTGTTCGCGCCGGCTTTTTTTCGCCGTTCTTCTTCCGTTGCCTTGAACGCGGAGATGATCAGCAGTTGATCGCTCACCTGGTTGAGCAGCTCCGCCAAGATCAGCGTGTTTTCCGCATCGAGGTTTTCCGAGAGCAGGGAAGACAGCGCAGCCACCAGCGCCACATATTGGGTGCCGTTCATGCCTTTTGGACAATGCATGCCAATCACCTCAATCTCTCGTCTAGTTTATAATATATGTACAGAATCGGACAGCCGATACAATCAAGCGGTCGTTTACCAGAGAAAAGCAATGAAAAACTGCCGGATATGGAATAACATGGTACTTGCCTGTTTTTTGAGAAAACTGGTATACTGATAGAGATCCTTTTCACAAGCGCTGACCGAATGGTAGGCTGTGCTGCCATACCTTTCGGCGGAGGAGAACCATGGGAAAAATCGCGAAGTACATCTATGCATTTGTCATGTTGGGCGTGATGGTCTACGCAATAGCGGTTTTTGGGCAGGATATCGGCATTCAGTCCCTGCTTGAAGGAGGATTGTCCGGCCTGGAATCGGCGGCGGGCAGCGCGGCCGGAAACTGGCGGAACACCGTGTCGGGCGGCCAACCCCTGCCCACCACGCAGGGCACGGTATCCGTACCTGTACAGGATGCGGCGCCTGTCCAGACGACCGCCGCGCCTTCCGGCGAATATGCCCAGACGGGCATGCAGGGGCTTTCGGTGTATCCCTACGGCCGCACACTGCTCAGTGCGGCCGAACAGGCGACCTATGACCGGGTGCAGGCGGGGCTGGTGGGCGTGCAGCCCCGGGTCACGCTGGACAGCACGGCAACGCCCACCGCCATGCAGAAAATCGTGCAGTACGTCATCAGCGACCACCCGGAAGTGTTTTATCTGAACAGCACCTCCATGTCCTATACATATGGCCTGGGCGGCGCCCGGCAGTTCACCATATCGTTCAGCTACGCATACACTGCGGATAGGGTGGCGGACATGCGGGAACAGATGCGTGCTGCGGCGCTGCCCATGCTTGCGCAGGCGGCGGCAAAAACCGATCCCGTGAAAAAAGAACTGGCGCTGCATGATGCGCTGGTGGAAAAGTGTTCCTATAACATCGATGCTGCGAACAATCCGGATGCTTATCCGCTTGCGTTTACGGCCTGCGGTGCGCTGGCGGAAGGGTCGGCAGTCTGTGAAGGCTATGCCAAAGCCCTGAAACTGCTGCTGGACAGCGCGGGCCTGCATGCCTTGTATGTCACCGGAACGGCCAGCAGCGGGGGAGAATCCGGCCCGCACGCTTGGGATTTCGTCTATGTGGGCAAGTGGTATCAGGTGGATGCGACATTTGACGACCCGGTCATTCAGACGGCGTCGGGCAAATATGTGCAGAGCGATAAAAAAAGCTACACCTATTTCAATTTTATCACCAGGCCAGACCATGTGCTGGGTACGTTCGACAGCGCCAGCCCGTTTTCGTCCGATTCCGAAAACTATCAGGTGATGCCCACGCTCGGATAGCGGCCGGTGTATATAGGTGCCATAAGTGGGCATCCTGCATGCTATAGCGCCTTTTATGCGCACGCGAAAAAACCTTGCAAAAATGCTTGACATGCAGTTGTGTATTTGATATACTATTAGGGCACCTTTACGGAGGGCACCGCGAAACGGCCCGCCGAAAGCCGCATGAAGCAAGCGTTTTGTGCGTGCGGCGGCCGGGGAACGGTCTCCTGAAAGGGTGCGGGCAAAAAATCTTCAAACAAAACGCTTGACAGATTGATTGCTCTGTGGTATACTACTTGAGCGCTTCTGCTCCGGCAGACCGCCAAAAAAAGAATTTCAAAAAAGTTCTTGACAAAGCGGAATGTTGTGTGGTATAATAAGCGTCGCGCCTCTGGGGTTCACGCCTCACGGTGCGGTTCCGGACCTTGAAAATTAAACAACGTCTAAACACAAACCCTGTG
Source organism: Ethanoligenens harbinense YUAN-3 (assembly GCF_000178115.2). Lineage (NCBI taxonomy): Bacteria > Bacillati > Bacillota > Clostridia > Eubacteriales > Oscillospiraceae > Ethanoligenens > Ethanoligenens harbinense. The sequence continues at coordinate 2,986,067 of NC_014828.1, read as the reverse complement.
TTCAATTCGGTACTTTGAGTACCAAAACGCGGATTTATCCGCAAACACATTTGGATTTTTAAGCCAGATGTTCAAAGAGCTTTCAAAAGCTCCAAAGCGTGTCTTTTCAGGCTTCGGCCTTTTAAGAACCATATGTTGGAGAGTTTGATCCTGGCTCAGGACGAACGCTGGCGGCGCGCCTAACACATGCAAGTCGAGCGGAGTCCTTCGGGACTTAGCGGCGGACGGGTGAGTAACGCGTGAGCAACCTGGCCTTCAGAGGGGGATAACGTCTGGAAACGGACGCTAATACCGCATGACATGGCGGAGTCGCATGGCTCTGCCATCAAAGGAGTAATCCGCTGAGGGATGGGCTCGCGTCCGATTAGGTAGTTGGTGAGGTAACGGCTCACCAAGCCCGCGATCGGTAGCCGGACTGAGAGGTTGGCCGGCCACATTGGGACTGAGACACGGCCCAGACTCCTACGGGAGGCAGCAGTGGGGGATATTGCACAATGGAGGAAACTCTGATGCAGCGACGCCGCGTGAGGGAAGAAGGTCTTCGGATTGTAAACCTCTGTCTTTGGGGACGAATCAATGACGGTACCCAAGGAGGAAGCCACGGCTAACTACGTGCCAGCAGCCGCGGTAATACGTAGGTGGCAAGCGTTGTCCGGAATTACTGGGTGTAAAGGGTGCGCAGGCGGGGCGGCAAGTTGGATGTGAAAACTCCGGGCTCAACCCGGAGCCTGCATTCAAAACTGTCGCTCTTGAGTGAAGTAGAGGCAGGCGGAATTCCCGGTGTAGCGGTGAAATGCGTAGATATCGGGAGGAACACCAGTGGCGAAGGCGGCCTGCTGGGCTTTTACTGACGCTGAGGCACGAAAGCATGGGTAGCAAACAGGATTAGATACCCTGGTAGTCCATGCCGTAAACGATGATTGCTAGGTGTGGGGGGTCTGACCCCTTCCGTGCCGGAGTTAACACAATAAGCAATCCACCTGGGGAGTACGGCCGCAAGGTTGAAACTCAAAGGAATTGACGGGGGCCCGCACAAGCAGTGGAGTATGTGGTTTAATTCGAAGCAACGCGAAGAACCTTACCAGGTCTTGACATCCACCGAATCCCCCAGAGATGGGGGAGTGCCCTTCGGGGAGCGGTGAGACAGGTGGTGCATGGTTGTCGTCAGCTCGTGTCGTGAGATGTTGGGTTAAGTCCCGCAACGAGCGCAACCCTTGTGAATAGTTGCTACGAAAGAGCACTCTATTCAGACCGCCGTTGACAAAACGGAGGAAGGTGGGGATGACGTCAAATCATCATGCCCCTTATGACCTGGGCTACACACGTACTACAATGGCCATCAACAGAGGGAAGCAAGGCCGCGAGGTGGAGCGAACCCCTAAAAATGGTCTCAGTTCAGATTGCAGGCTGAAACCCGCCTGCATGAAGATGGAATTGCTAGTAATCGCGGATCAGCATGCCGCGGTGAATACGTTCCCGGGCCTTGTACACACCGCCCGTCACACCATGAGAGCCGGGGACACCCGAAGTCGGTTGGGTAACCGTAAGGAGCCCGCCGCCGAAGGTGGAATCGGTAATTGGGGTGAAGTCGTAACAAGGTAGCCGTATCGGAAGGTGCGGCTGGATCACCTCCTTTCTAAGGAGACTCGTTTCTTTAGGAACAGTGTCAGCGCAGGGATTTGTGGAAAGATGTTGTTTAATTTTGAGGGTCCGGGCGGACGCGGTCCGCTTTTAAGCCGCCGGCCATGCAGATCGGATTGGGAGCGAACAGCCCCGATGCAGGAAGCATGACGGCAGTTTGAAGACGGGCGGCGTCCCAAAGAACCTTCAAACGGTGGAAAAGAGAATAGGACGACCGATTCCCAGGCAAAGCGTGGGGTATAGCTTTCAGGCTGAGCAGTCCGAGAACAGGAGATTTTCCTGAACTTGCGCCGCGCAGCGGTGAACTTGCCGCTACGGCGAGTAGGGGGTGTAGCTCAGCTGGGAGAGCACCTGCTTTGCACGCAGGGGGTCAGGAGTTCGATTCTCCTCATCTCCACCACGCCTGCGGCGGATATGACGCGCCAAGGCAGCCGAAAACGAAAATGCAAAGCCGCGAGGCCAAGCGTCGACGTTGAGGAAGCCAAAGCATGCATGCCGGTTGCAGGCAAACCAAATGGCCCGGGCGGGAACGGACGACCGAGATGCTCGGATTGCATGGGCTCATAGCTCAGGTGGTTAGAGCGTGCGCCTGATAAGCGCAAGGTCGGTGGTTCGAGTCCACTTGAGCCCACCAGCGGGCATAGCCTGCACACAATTCGCGGGAAGTTTGTTCAAAGCAGAGGTCGGCCGCCGCGAAAGCGAGACGGATCGAAGCAAGAACAGATGGATCGCAAAACCGCTTGCAAAAGAGGTAAGATTTCAGGCTGAGCAGCCGCGTAAGCAGCGACTTTCCTGAACTTGCCTCCGCCGCAGGCGGGGGGACCTTGAAAACTGAATAATGTTCTAATCTGCAATTTTTTTAATGAACGAAGCGAGTAGCGGCGGAAGTTTCAGGCTGAGCAGCTGTGTAAGCAGTGGGCTTGCTTGAACATACGTCTTGCGAAGCAAGTTCGTTGGGTAAAATTCCGATTGACACATAAGGTCAAGCTACAAAGAGCGCAAGGGGAATGCCTTGGCACCAGGAGCCGATGAAGGACGCAGCGATCTGCGAAAAGCCACGGGGAGTCGAAAGCAGGCATTGATCCGTGGATATCCGAATGGGGCAACCCGGCGGAGCCATACTCCGTCAGCGTGCAGTGAATCCATAGCTGCACGTGGGGAACCGCCTGAACTGAAACATCTAAGTAGGGCGAGGAAGAGAAATCAAACGAGATTCCGCAAGTAGTGGCGAGCGAACGCGGAGAAGGCCAAACCGGAAGTGGAAACACTTCCGGGGTTGTGGACAGCGTAAACCATTGCAATCACTTAGCCGAACGGCATGGGACGGCCGATCATAGAAGGTGAGAATCCTGTAGGCGAAAAGTGAGAGCAGGGGGCTGTATCCAGAGTACCACCGGACACGAGAAACCCGGTGGGAAACCGGGGGGACCACCCTCCAAGCCTAAACACTACCTGGTGACCGATAGCGTATAGTACTGTGAAGGAAAGGTGAAAAGCACCCCGGGAGGGGAGTGAAATAGAACCTGAAACCTTGTGCTTACAAGCACACAGAGCACGTCAAGGTGTGATGTGGTACTTTTTGTAGAACGGTCCGGCGAGCGTATGAATGCAGCAAGGTTAAGGGCCTCTGGTCCGCAGCCGAAGCGAGAGCGAGTCCGAATAGGGCGTCAAGTTGCATTTATAGGGCCCGAAACCGAGTGACCTACCCATGCTCAGGGTGAAGTGGCGGTAAAACGCCATGGAGGCCCGAACCGACCTCCGTTGAAAAGGCGGCGGATGAAGTGTGGGTAGCGGAGAAATTCCAATCGAACTCGGAGATAGCTGGTTCTCCCCGAAATAGCTTTAGGGCTAGCCTTGTGTTAGATTACCGGAGGTAAAGCACTGAATAGCCGCGGGGCCGAGAGGCTACCAAAGCTTATCAAACTC
>NC_014828.1:300000-455000 GCF_000178115.2 Ethanoligenens harbinense YUAN-3 | reverse complement strand
GCCCCGCGGCTATTCAGTGCTTTACCTCCGGTAATCTAACACAAGGCTAGCCCTAAAGCTATTTCGGGGAGAACCAGCTATCTCCGAGTTCGATTGGAATTTCTCCGCTACCCACACTTCATCCGCCGCCTTTTCAACGGAGGTCGGTTCGGGCCTCCATGGCGTTTTACCGCCACTTCACCCTGAGCATGGGTAGGTCACTCGGTTTCGGGCCCTATAAATGCAACTTGACGCCCTATTCGGACTCGCTCTCGCTTCGGCTGCGGACCAGAGGCCCTTAACCTTGCTGCATTCATACGCTCGCCGGACCGTTCTACAAAAAGTACCACATCACACCTTGACGTGCTCTGTGTGCTTGTAAGCACAAGGTTTCAGGTTCTATTTCACTCCCCTCCCGGGGTGCTTTTCACCTTTCCTTCACAGTACTATACGCTATCGGTCACCAGGTAGTGTTTAGGCTTGGAGGGTGGTCCCCCCGGTTTCCCACCGGGTTTCTCGTGTCCGGTGGTACTCTGGATACAGCCCCCTGCTCTCACTTTTCGCCTACAGGATTCTCACCTTCTATGATCGGCCGTCCCATGCCGTTCGGCTAAGTGATTGCAATGGTTTACGCTGTCCACAACCCCGGAAGTGTTTCCACTTCCGGTTTGGCCTTCTCCGCGTTCGCTCGCCACTACTTGCGGAATCTCGTTTGATTTCTCTTCCTCGCCCTACTTAGATGTTTCAGTTCAGGCGGTTCCCCACGTGCAGCTATGGATTCACTGCACGCTGACGGAGTATGGCTCCGCCGGGTTGCCCCATTCGGATATCCACGGATCAATGCCTGCTTTCGACTCCCCGTGGCTTTTCGCAGATCGCTGCGTCCTTCATCGGCTCCTGGTGCCAAGGCATTCCCCTTGCGCTCTTTGTAGCTTGACCTTATGTGTCAATCGGAATTTTACCCAACGAACTTGCTTCGCAAGACGTATGTTCAAGCAAGCCCACTGCTTACACAGCTGCTCAGCCTGAAACTTCCGCCGCTACTCGCTTCGTTCATTAAAAAAATTGCAGATTAGAACATTATTCAGTTTTCAAGGTCCCCCCGCCTGCGGCGGAGGCAAGTTCAGGAAAGTCGTTGCTTACGCGGCTGCTCAGCCTGAAATCTTACCTCTTTTGCAAGCGGTTTTGCGATCCATCTGTTCTTGCTTCGATCCGTCTCGCTTTCGCGGCGGCCGACCTCTGCTTTGAACAAACTTCCCGCGAATTGTGTGCGGGCACTGCCCGCTGGTGGGCTCAAGTGGACTCGAACCACCGACCTTGCGCTTATCAGGCGCACGCTCTAACCACCTGAGCTATGAGCCCATGCAATCCGAGCATCTCGGTCGTCCGTTCCCGCCCGGGCCATTGGTTTGCCTGCACCGGCATGCATGCTTTGGCTTCCTCAACGTCGACGCTTGGCCTCGCGGCTTTGCATTTTCGTTTTCGGCTGCCTTGGCGCGTCATATCCGCCGCAGGCGTGGTGGAGATGAGGAGAATCGAACTCCTGACCCCCTGCGTGCAAAGCAGGTGCTCTCCCAGCTGAGCTACACCCCCTACTCACCGTAGCGGCAAGTTCACCGCTGCGCGGCGCAAGTTCAGGAAAATCTCCTGTTCTCGGACTGCTCAGCCTGAAAGCTATACCCCACGCTTTGCCTGGGAATCGGTCGTCCTATTCTCTTTTCCACCGTTTGAAGGTTCTTTGGGACGCCGCCCGTCTTCAAACTGCCGTCATGCTTCCTGCATCGGGGCTGTTCGCTCCCAATCCGATCTGCATGGCCGGCGGCTTAAAAGCGAACCGCGTCCGCCCGGACCCTCAAAATTAAACAACATCTTTCCACAAATCCCTGCGCTGACACTGTTTCTAAAGAAACGAGTCTCCTTAGAAAGGAGGTGATCCAGCCGCACCTTCCGATACGGCTACCTTGTTACGACTTCACCCCAATTACCGATTCCACCTTCGGCGGCGGGCTCCTTACGGTTACCCAACCGACTTCGGGTGTCCCCGGCTCTCATGGTGTGACGGGCGGTGTGTACAAGGCCCGGGAACGTATTCACCGCGGCATGCTGATCCGCGATTACTAGCAATTCCATCTTCATGCAGGCGGGTTTCAGCCTGCAATCTGAACTGAGACCATTTTTAGGGGTTCGCTCCACCTCGCGGCCTTGCTTCCCTCTGTTGATGGCCATTGTAGTACGTGTGTAGCCCAGGTCATAAGGGGCATGATGATTTGACGTCATCCCCACCTTCCTCCGTTTTGTCAACGGCGGTCTGAATAGAGTGCTCTTTCGTAGCAACTATTCACAAGGGTTGCGCTCGTTGCGGGACTTAACCCAACATCTCACGACACGAGCTGACGACAACCATGCACCACCTGTCTCACCGCTCCCCGAAGGGCACTCCCCCATCTCTGGGGGATTCGGTGGATGTCAAGACCTGGTAAGGTTCTTCGCGTTGCTTCGAATTAAACCACATACTCCACTGCTTGTGCGGGCCCCCGTCAATTCCTTTGAGTTTCAACCTTGCGGCCGTACTCCCCAGGTGGATTGCTTATTGTGTTAACTCCGGCACGGAAGGGGTCAGACCCCCCACACCTAGCAATCATCGTTTACGGCATGGACTACCAGGGTATCTAATCCTGTTTGCTACCCATGCTTTCGTGCCTCAGCGTCAGTAAAAGCCCAGCAGGCCGCCTTCGCCACTGGTGTTCCTCCCGATATCTACGCATTTCACCGCTACACCGGGAATTCCGCCTGCCTCTACTTCACTCAAGAGCGACAGTTTTGAATGCAGGCTCCGGGTTGAGCCCGGAGTTTTCACATCCAACTTGCCGCCCCGCCTGCGCACCCTTTACACCCAGTAATTCCGGACAACGCTTGCCACCTACGTATTACCGCGGCTGCTGGCACGTAGTTAGCCGTGGCTTCCTCCTTGGGTACCGTCATTGATTCGTCCCCAAAGACAGAGGTTTACAATCCGAAGACCTTCTTCCCTCACGCGGCGTCGCTGCATCAGAGTTTCCTCCATTGTGCAATATCCCCCACTGCTGCCTCCCGTAGGAGTCTGGGCCGTGTCTCAGTCCCAATGTGGCCGGCCAACCTCTCAGTCCGGCTACCGATCGCGGGCTTGGTGAGCCGTTACCTCACCAACTACCTAATCGGACGCGAGCCCATCCCTCAGCGGATTACTCCTTTGATGGCAGAGCCATGCGACTCCGCCATGTCATGCGGTATTAGCGTCCGTTTCCAGACGTTATCCCCCTCTGAAGGCCAGGTTGCTCACGCGTTACTCACCCGTCCGCCGCTAAGTCCCGAAGGACTCCGCTCGACTTGCATGTGTTAGGCGCGCCGCCAGCGTTCGTCCTGAGCCAGGATCAAACTCTCCAACATATGGTTCTTAAAAGGCCGAAGCCTGAAAAGACACGCTTTGGAGCTTTTGAAAGCTCTTTGAACATCTGGCTTAAAAATCCAAATGTGTTTGCGGATAAATCCGCGTTTTGGTACTCAAAGTACCGAATTGAACACAGGGTTTGTGTTTAGACGTTGTTTAATTTTCAAGGTCCGGAACCGCACCGTGGGGCGTGAACCCCAGAGGCGCGACGCTTAGTATACCACACAACATTCCGCTTTGTCAAGAACTTTTTTGAAATTCTTTTTTTGGCGGTCTGCCGGAGCAGAAGCGCTCAAGTAGTATACCACAGAGCAATCAATCTGTCAAGCGTTTTGTTTGAATATTTTTTGCCCGCACCCTTTCAGGAGACCGTTCCCCGGCCGCCGCACGCACAAAACGCTTGCTTCATGCGGCTTTCGGCGGGCCGTTTCGCGGTGCCCTCCGTAAAGGTGCCCTACTATATTAGCAAATGCAGAATGGGTTGTCAAGCATTTTTCAGCACTTTTTCGACATTTCTTTTTGCAATGCGCCGAAATACCGCATTTCGCCAAAAATTCCAATGGGACGGGGATAAACCGTCCAGAGGTGGAAAAAATGATGGGCGAGGGGGAAAATTATGAATACCAAACGAAAAGCAATCCGTTTTTTGCAGATATGCATTCTCCTTGTCCTTGGGGTGCTGCTCGTCGCGCTTGCCAGGAACCGACTAAACGAGCAAGGCATCCAGACACTCTCGCGGCTGGGTTCCACCGGTTCGGAAGTGCGGCAGATCCAGACGCGGCTGAAAAGCTGGGGCTATTATACCGGTACGGTGGACGGCGTATACGGTGCCGGTACACGCGCCGCAGTGATCGCGTTTCAGCGCAAAAACGGTCTGACGGCGGACGGCGTAGCCGGCAGCGCCACCCTGCGCGCCATCGGCCTCCCCGCCGGAAGCAGCGGCGGATATGGGCAATACAGCCAGAGCGACTACCAACTGCTCGCACGCGTCATCTCTGCGGAATCCCGGGGCGAGCCGTTCGTCGGGCAGGTGGCAGTCGGGGCGGTCATCCTCAATCGGGTGGACAGCCCGCTCTTTCCCAACACCATTGCGGGCGTCGTCTACCAGCCGGGCGCATTCACCTGCCTGACCGACGGCCAGTTCAACCAGCCGGTGGCGGAATCGGCGTTCCGCGCGGCACAGAACGCCATCAACGGATGGGACCCAAGCAACGGTTCTCTGTATTATTATAACCCGGACACCGCCATCAGCCAGTGGATCCGCTCACGGCCCATCCTGCTGCGGATCGGCAAGCATGTTTTCTGTAAATAAAATCACTGTTTAGGAAAGGAACCATCTGTTTATGAAAAAACTGCTGTATATCTCGGCAAGCCCGAAACCCGAAACCGAATCGGTGAGCAAACAGGCCGCCCGCACGTTCATCCAACGCCTGATGGCACAGGAGACCGATTACCAACTGGAAGAACTGGACCTGTACACCAGCGACATCCCCATGCCCGGCCACCAGCATTTCGACCGGCAGAGCCACCTGGTGGCAGGCCCGGCCTACGAAGCGCTCAGCCCGGAAGACAAGGCCGTCATCGACAGAATGAACCAGCTCTGCACACAATTTCAGCAGGCCGACACCTATGTGATCTCCGCGCCGATGTGGGGCATGAGTTTTCCTTCCAGACTGAAACAATATTTTGACTGCATTCTGCTGATCGACCACCTTTTCTCCATCGACTCCACCGGATTCCACGGCCTGCTGGGTGACAAAGAGCGGCGTATGGTTTATGTGCAGTCCTCCGGTGGGGTCTACCCGAAGATTTTCTACGGGCAGATGAACTATGCGGTTAAATACTGTCACGACATTTTCAAGCACCTCGGTGTAGCCACCTTCGACCCCATCCTGGTGCAGGGCGCGGAAACGCCGGGCGTCGGGCGGTACAAAGCGCTTGAAGTCGCCGCGCAGGACATGGACGACGTGCTCTGCCGCCTTGCCGGTCCGCACCCCATGCCGCGCTGGGCCTGACGCTTCCCACCGGGTTTATCCTCCGAAATCAGCTAAAACAAAAACGGGACGGTCGAATTTCCATCGGCGCGTCCCGTTTGTTTTTTGTGAGGAATGGTTTGCCGGAGTGCCCGCTCAGATCACAAAGCCGCCGTTGGGACTGAGCACCTGCCCGGTGATGAAATCGCCGCCCGGCCCCGCAAGAAACAGGATGGAGCGCGCCACGTCTTCCGGCGTGCCAATGCGCATCAGCGGGGTCTCTTCGCAGAGGGCGGCACGGTCGGCCGCGGAAAGCGCGCGGTTCATATCAGTGTCGATCACGCCGGGCGCCACGCAGTTGACCTGGATGTTCGACGGGCCCAATTCTTTGGCCAACGCCTTCACCAGCCCGATCACGCCCGCTTTCGCGGCGGAATACGCCACCTCGCACGACCCGCCCGTAATGCCCCAAATGGAGGAAAGCGCGATGATCTTCCCCGCCTTGCGCCGCAGCATGCCGGGCAGCACCGCCTGCGCGCAGTGGAACAGACCGGTGAGGTTTACCGCCAGCGTATGCTGCCACTCCTCCTCCGTCACATCGGTGAAGAGCCGCTGCCCGGCGATGCCGGCGTTGTTCACCAGCACGTCCACCCCACCCGCCTGCCGCACCATCTCCCGCACAGCGGCGGCGTCGGCCACATCCGCGCCAAGCACCAGCGTATCCGCACCCTCCGCGCGCAGGCGGGCGGCCAGTTCCTCCGCTTCAGTGCGGTGCCGGTGGTAGTTGATGCACACGCGGTATCCCTCGCGCGCAAAGGCCGCCGCCGCCGCACGGCCAATGCCCCGCGACGCGCCGGTGACCAGAACGGTTTTCATCCGGTTCCCCTCCCCGTTCATCGTTCGATCTCGGTAAAATCCATATAATAGGCGTCCGCTTCCGCCATGATCTGCGCCTTCTCGGGTTCGGAACAGGCGTCGTAGATGCCCACCGCCCGCATGCCGCCGGCTTTGGCCCCGCGGATGCCGTCTAGGATATCCTCAAACACCACGCAGCCCTCCGGCCCCGCCCCGATCCGCTCCGACGCCCGCAGGTAGATGTCGGGGAATTTCTTGCCGCGCAGGTTCTCCTCATCGAGCGTGACGAACCCGTCGAACAGGCCGTAGACCCCGTTGGCCTTCAGCCCCGCTTCATATAAAGTCTGCGACGACGCGGTGGCCAGCCCGATCTTTACGCCCTGCGCCTTCAGCCAGTGCAAAAACACCGCCGCGCCCGGCTTCATCGGCAGCCCGGCCTCATAGGCCGCGCGCACCCGGTCGTCCCACTCCCGGATGATCGCCTCCTCGGATTCGGGCAGCTCAAATCGATCTTTGGTATAGACCGCGGCCTGCGTATAGTTGAGCGGCTTGAGCGCCGCGGCGTAATCGGGCGGGCAGGGGATGCCGCGCTTGGCCAGGAACGCAACGTCCACAGCATGCCAGACGCCCATCGAATCGAGCAGCGTCCCGTCCAGGTCGAAAATCGCGCCCCCGAACTCTTCAAAATCCATATGCTTCCCTCTGTGCGCACGCAGCCGCAATGCGGGCGAATTGAAATACATAAAAATACCTGTTACAATATTCCGTGGAAACAACCGGCCGGCGCAGCGCCTGCGCGCGGGCGGAATCACGGAGGAGAATGAATATGCCCAAACCGAAAGCCGTCATCTTCGATCTGGACGACACACTGATCGAGCGCCGCGCCATGATGGAAGTATTTGCGCCGCTGTTTCTGCATCGCTATTTTCCCCACGCCGCCGGTGCGGAATACGACCGGATCTATGAAACCTTCCTGCGCATGGACGACGGCGGTAATACGGCCAGACCGGGCCTTTTCCATCTGTTCCACGATGCGCTGGGCATCACGGAACGCCCGTCCGACCGGGAACTCTTAGACTTCTGGAACGAACATTTCGCCGACCATACCGTTCCCGTCCCCGGCGCGGAAGACTGCCTGCACGCGCTAAAAGCGGACGGCTGCCTGCTCGGCATGATCACCAACGGCAACCCGGTGCTGCAAAACCACAAGATCGACCACACCGGTTTCCGCGGGCTGTTCGACAACATCCTCGTCTCCGGCACGTTCGGCTGCGACAAGCCCGACCCCCGCATCTTCCGCGCCTCCCTTGACGCGCTCGGCATAACGGCGGACGAGGCGATATATATAGGAGACAATCTCACCAACGACATCTATGGCGCGCACGGCGCGGGCATGCAGGCCGTGTGGGCCAACTACTCCGGCCGCGTCAACACCACGGAATTCCGACCGGATTATGAGATCCACGCCGTTCTGGAATTACTGACGCTGAACCTCGACTGAACAGGGCGGCGATACCATAGTAGCACAGCCCGCCCGTGCAATCAAGGGGCTTGCGGAGCGGGGTTTTCGTGGAAGTCGGGCCGCTTTGCGCTTTTTCGCCGGATTTTTCCATTTCCTTGTTGCATGCGGGTGTTTTTCCGTGTATAATCGCAGTAATTCCATATACTAGGCGGTATTTCGCGCCGCAGGGCAGATCGGCCGCACGCCGGCTGCAAAAAAGGAAGATGCCATTGTTTGCGCAGTTAAAAAGTCTGGGATTATACGGCATGGACGCTTTTGTGGTGGATGTGGAAGCGGATATCTCGCAGGGATTGCCCGCGTTCGACATCGTCGGCTTGCCGGATGCCGCCGTGCGGGAAGCGCGCGAGCGCGTGCGCTCCTCCATGAAAAACAGCGGGTATTCTTTTCCGGTCAGCCGCATCACGGTCAACCTCGCGCCTGCCGATATCAAAAAGGAAGGCCCGCTCTACGACCTGCCGGTCCTGCTCGCGCTGCTCTGCGCCACCGGGCAGCTTTCGGGCGACTTCTCCGGCTGCGCGTTCGCGGGAGAGCTTTCGCTGAACGGGACAGTCAAACCGGTCAACGGCGTCCTGCCCATGGCCATCAAGGCCCGGGAGGCCGGTTTCCGCCGTTTTTTCGTGCCGAAAGCCAATGCCGCCGAGGGCGCGGTGGTCTCGGGCATCGAGATCTGCCCGGTAGAGGACCTGCAGAGCCTGGTTTGCTGCCTGACGGGCGGCGCACCCATCATCCCCGCAGTGCCGCCCGAAGCGGACGCACAGGGAGAACCGGCGCCGGATTTCGCGGATGTCTGCGGGCAGTTCGAGGCCCGGCGGGCATTGGAAATCGCGGCGGCCGGCGGGCACAACGTGCTGCTGGTCGGCCCGCCGGGCGCCGGCAAGTCCATGCTGGCCAGACGTCTGCCGTCCATCCTGCCGGATATGACGTTCGGCGAGTCGATCGAGACCACCAAGATCCACTCCATCGCGGGCACCCTGGATACGCCGCTTATCCGCACCCGCCCGTTCCGCGCGCCGCATCACACGATTTCGGCGGCGGGGCTGGCCGGCGGCGGACGGATACCCAAGCCCGGCGAGCTTTCCCTCTCACACAACGGCGTTTTGTTCCTCGACGAATTGCCCGAATTTTCGCGCGACGCGCTGGAAGTGCTGCGCCAGCCGCTTGAGGAACATACCGTGACCATCTCGCGCGTGTCCGGCACCCTCACCTACCCGTGCTCGGTCATGCTGGTCTGTGCGATGAACCCCTGCCCTTGCGGCTACTTCGGGCACCCATCCCGCCCCTGCACCTGCTCCCGGGGCGCAGTATCCAGATATCTCGCGCGCATCTCCGGCCCACTGCTCGACCGGCTGGACCTGCATGTGGAAGTGCCTCCGGTCTCCTTTGAAAAACTGCACGGCGAAGCCGGCGAGGCCTCGTCGGCCATCCGGGCACGGGTCAACCGGGCGCGCGCCCTCCAGCAAAAGCGTTACGCGGGCAGCGGCATCGCCTGCAACGCCCGCCTCACGCCCGCCATGCTGCGCGAGCACTGTGCGCTCGATACCGCGGCAGCCTCGCTGCTGCGCGCCGCCTACGAAAATATGGGGCTTTCCGCCCGCGCCTATGACCGCATCCTCAAGGTGGCGCGCACCATCGCCGACCTGGAAGGCAGCGCCGCCATCGCTCCCGCGCACATCGCGGAGGCGGTGCAATACCGCAGTCTGGACCGCAAATACTGGAACAACGGCGCATAAACGGTGCACCCGCACCGTATCCGATATCATTTTATACGGAGGAAAGTTAGTGATGGTCAAGCATATTGTCATGTGGAAATTGAAAGAGTTCGCTGCCGGAGCGGACAAAAAAGCCAACGCCATCCAGATGAAAAAGAGACTGGAAGCGCTGCAGGGAGTGGTGCCGGGCGCCTACAAAATGGAAGTCGGCATCAACTACAACCCCGGCGGCTACGACGTGGTGCTCTACTCGGAATTCAACGACCACGATGCGCTGGAGGGCTATCAGGTCCATCCGGAGCATATCCGTGTTCAGGAATTTATCCGGGAAGTGACCATGACCCGCGTCGTGGCCGATTACATGGTTTAACCCTTTTGGCCGCACCAACCGCATGCCCGGCGATTTGCCGCATGCAGAGGCCATGTGGGCATTGTCTCGATACGGTTCTGTCTTTTGCCTTTGCAGCCCCCGGCGCCATGAAGACACCGTATTCTACCTTATCTGATTGAATTTTGTTTAGATGAAAGGGGATTCCGTAATGGAACCGAGCACAGAAGCCAAGATAGAGAAAAAGAACAGCCTTGCATACCGAATCAACATAGCCTGCCGCCTGCCTGTTATCGTCTCGTCCGTCATTTTAGGCGCGATCAGCATCGCCATCTTCATCGTAAGCCTTGTGAATTCCTCCATCGTCTACAACATCAATATGTCCGAATTGGAGATCCTGCAGCAGTTTTCCTCAGACTATCTGCAAACCCGCGTCATCGTTCTGCGTATGGCCGAGCGCACCGACGCCGCCGACATCACATTCGACCAGCAGCAGTACACGCTTTACCGGAAAGACATGGACACCCAGCTTGCGCGGCTGTATAAGCTGAACTCCGTGCCTGAAGTGCGGCAGGATTACACCCGCCTGAAAGGTGTGATGACCGAATTCGACGCCATCACCAACCCCCGCCTGCAAATGGCTCAGGCAAAGGACATTGCCGGGCTGAATACTTCTACCGCCGCGGCGCTCAACGTTTACCGCACGGTGGACAACGCCGTTTCTTCCGCCCAGCGGGACACCAGCCAAGCCGCCAGCTCGCGCCTGCAAAACAATACGATTATGATGCTCATCGGCATCGCGCTGATGGCTATCTGCGCACTGGGAGTCATTTGGGTCGCCAACCGGTTCTCCGGCCGGGTCGCATCCTTCATCCGCAACGAGCTCGGCAAAATCACCCAGGCAGCCCGTCTGCTCGCGGCCGGCAACCTGGAGTTGGACATCGACACAGACGACGCTTCCGAGCTTGGCGTGCTGGCACGTGCGTTTGACGATGTGCGCCGACACCTGATTGCTATGAAAAACGACGTGGATCACCTGATGCAAGGCTGCAACAAGGGCAACCTTGCCGTGCAGGTGGATTCCTCCCAGCATCAGGGCATTTATCGCGAAATCATCGACAGAATGCTGGATATCTTCATGATCGTCAATCTCTCCATCGAATCCGCAACCCAAACGCTGGGAAGTCTTGCAAACGGCGAACACCTCCAGCCCATCGCCACCGATGACCCCGGCATATTCGGCCAAATGGGTGCCAGCATGGAAACGATCCGCCAAGTGATCTCTTCGCTGCATGCCGATGTCGTACAGCTTGCCGCCGCCGGCGCGGAAGGCAACCTGACCGCGCGCGGCGACACGTCCCGCTATCGCGGCATCTACGGAGAGATCGTAGACGGGATCAACCTTGCGTTCCAAAATATTCAAGAGCCGATGGACGTGGTGATCGAACGGCTGACCACCCTTGCCGACGGCGGGCAGATTGCCACGGACAACCCCTATCAGGGTTATCCCGCCAAACTGATCGAAAGCCTGGGTCTGCTCGCCGTGGCTCTGGAAACTCTTCAGAGCGAAACGGATAAAATGGCCGCCGCCGGCGCCGTGGGCGACCTGGAAACGCGCGGGGATACCGGCAGCCTGAACGGGCGCTACGCCGTGATTCTCGACGGCTTCAACCAGACACTGGACAATATCCTCCTCCCGCTCAACGAGGTGCGCACCATCCTGACCAACGTGCAAAAGCACGACTTTGTCGCAAAAGCACGAGAGGATTATCAGGGCGAGATGGCCAAACTTGCCACGGATGTCAACAACGTGCGTGAGCATTTCCTGCTGATCCAGACCATCTTCCTCAAGCTTGCAAAAGGCGACACCAGTTCGCTGGAGCTGGTTCGCAAAGTCGGCCGCTATTGCGAAGCGGATCAGCTCACGCCCGCGGTGACGGAAGGTCTTCAGAGCATCCGCGATCTCATCACCGAGGCCACGGGAATGGCGCAAGCCGCGCAGGAAGGCAATCTGTCCGCGCGCGTGGACGAAGACCGTTTCCAGGGAGGGTACCGCAACATCATTTCCGGCATGAACCGAACCATGCAGGCCTTTGCCGAACCCATCTCGGAACTGCAGTCCGGCCTGAACGAGGTGGCGGCCGGAAACCTGAATGTGCAGATCACCAGCAGCTATTCGGGCGCATACAGCCAGATGCAGGAGTCGTTCAACCACGCTATTATCTCGTTCAACGAGCTGATTCAGAGCGTGCAGATCGCCGCTTCCGAAGTATCGGCCGGCTCCCGCCAGGTTTCGGACGCAAGCCAGACGCTTTCGCAAAGCTCCACGGAGCAGGCCAGCGCGATCGAAGAAGTCACCGCCTCGGTAGCGGAACTGTCCTCGCAGACGCGTGAAAACGCGGAGAAATCCACGCAGGCCAACCAGCTTGCGGATGAGACCAAGACCCGTGCCGACGAAGGAAATGAGAGCATGCAGGATATGCTGCGGGCGATCGAAGACATCGGCAAATCCGCACAGAATATCTCCAGAATCATCAAGACCATTGACGATATCGCATTCCAGACCAATATTCTGGCGCTCAACGCGGCGGTGGAAGCCGCACGCGCGGGGCAATACGGCAAGGGCTTCACCGTAGTCGCCGACGAGGTGCGCAACCTGGCCACCAAGAGCGCAAACGCCGCGCATGAGACCGCCGAACTGATCGAAACCAGCATCCAGAAAGTCCACGCCGGCACTGAGATTGCCGGACAGACGGCCGAAAAATTCTCGGTCATCACAGCCAACGCCGCACAGGTCGCCGATCTGCTGCATGTCATCGGAGAAGCCAGCAACGAGCAGGCCAACGCCATCACGCAGGTAGACCTTTCGGTGCAGCAGATCTCCATGTCCGTGCAGAACAATTCGGCCACCGCCGAGGAAACCGCGGCATCCAGCCAAGAGCTCTCCGGTCAGGCCCAGATGCTGCTGGACGCGGTCAGCCGCTTCACGCTGCGGCAGTAATCCAGAGCGCAAGAACATCCACGCGCGAAAGAGCGGCAACCATTTGGCTGCCGCTCTTTCGTCTGTCTGCGCTGCGGGGAACCGAACCGGTCAGCCCGCCTCGTCGATGCTTGCCCCGGAGAACTGCGCATTGTACAGGTCGGCATAGAAGCCGCCTTTCGCAAGCAGTTCCTCGTGGTTGCCCTGCTCGATGACCGAACCGTGGTTCATCACCAGGATCATCTTGGCGTCGCGGATGGTGGAAAGCCGGTGCGCGATTACGAAGTTGGTGCGGCCTTCCATTAATTTGGCCATCGCATGCTGGATGAGCACCTCGGTGCGGGTATCGACCGAGCTGGTCGCTTCGTCCAGAATAAGCACGGCCGGGTCGGCCAGAATCGCGCGCGCGATGGTGAGCAACTGTTTCTGCCCCTGCGAAATATTGGTGGCCTCCTCATTGAGCACGGTGTTGTAGCCATCCGGCAGCGAGCGGATGAAGTGGTCGGCGTGCGCGGCTTCGGCGGCGCGCACCACATCCTCATGAGTCGCCCCTTCGCGCCCGTAGGCAATGTTTGCCTCAATGGTGCCGGTGAACAGCCAGGTATCCTGCAAAACCATACCGAACAGGGTGCGAAGGTCGCCGCGGCGCATCTCGCGCGTGTCCACGCCGTCAAACGTGATCTTGCCGCCCTTGATCTCATAAAAGCGCATCAGCAGGTTGACGAGCGTGGTCTTGCCGGCGCCCGTGGGGCCCACGATGGCGATGGTATCGCCCTTTTTGACGTGGAGGTTCATATCCTCCATCAGCGGCTCCGTATCCTTATAGCTGAACTTGACATGCTCGAACACCACGTTGCCCAGCGGATTTTCCAGCACAGGCGGGTTTGCGGGTTCGGGAGTTTCCTCATCCTCATCCAGCACCTCGAACACACGCTCGGCGCAGGCGATGGTGGACTGGATGATGTTGGTGATGTTGGCTGTCTGGATGATCGGCATGGTGAACTGGCGGGAATACTGGATGAACGCGACAATATCGCCGACATTCAGCCAGTTTTTGGTGACGAACAGGCCGCCGAACACCGAAACGAGCACATAGCCGATGTTGCTGATGAAGTTCATCGTCGGGAACATGATGCCGGAAAGGAACTGCGCCTTCCAGCCCGCGGCGTACAGTTTCTCGTTGGAATCCTCGAAAATGTCGATGGCCTCATCCTCATGCCCGAAGGCCTTGACGATTTTGTGGCCGGTGAACATCTCCTCGGTGTGCCCGCTGAGTTGGCCAAGGTATTTCTGCTGTCTGGCGAAATGTTTCTGGGACTGTTTGGCGATCATCGCGGTCGCGAAGATATACAGCGGCAGCGTGGCCAGCGTGATGCCGGTAAGCGCCGGACTGATGGTCAGCATCATAATGATAAAGCCAACCAACTGCAGCACCGACTGGATGAGCTGTGTGAGGCTCTGCTGCAGGGTGGTGGAAATGGTATCCACATCGTTGGTCACGCGGCTAAGAATTTCGCCGTTGCTGTGCCCGTCAAAATACTTCAGCGGCAGTTTGGCCAGCTTGAGGTCCACGTCGCGCCGCATATCGTACACCGTCTTCTGCGCCACGGTGGACATGAGGTACTGCATCACGAAAGTAAAGATCGCACTCAGCGCGTAAACCGCAAGCATGAGAACGATGATGCGGAAGATGTCGCCGAACGGCACGGCGCCGCCGGTCTCGCGGATATCCGCGAGCGCCGTTTTGAGGTCGGACTCTTTGATGCTCGCCTTGTTGCCGCTGCTCTGCGGCATCTGCTTGCTCAGATCGAAGATTTTCTGAACGGTGTCTGCCTTTTCATTGGCGCTTTTGATGGTCTTGACATTGGGCAGGTTGTAAAACGCCTGCATGGCGTCAAACTGCGCCTGCGTCAGGTTTGCCTGCTTCAGCACCGCGGCCTGTGCGGTCTGCATGGCCTGCGCCTCCGCCGTAGCCCGAGCGGATGCCGCCAATGCGGCTGAATTCGTCACATCCGCGCCCGCCTGGCCAAACTGCGCCTCCACTTTCGCGTCCGCGGCGGCTTTCGCCTGCGCTTTCGCAGCGGACATCCCATCGAGCAGCTTTTTGATATTGGGAGCCGCCTGTGTCTGAATCTTGGAAACGTTGTTCACAGCCGATTTGGCGATGAAGCCGTCGGTCAGCTTGTTGATGGCCTGCCCGCTGATCTTGGGCCCGACCACCATAAAAACAGTGCCGAGCACGGCGAAAATGACCACCACCGTCAGCCGCATGCGCTGCGGGCGCAGATAGCCCAGCAGGCGTTTGAGCGTGCCGCCGAAATCCTTGGCCTTTTCCACCGGCCGGCCGAGGGAACCGCCCGGTCCGCCGTGGTTCATCGGGCCGGCTGTTTTTTTCTGTTCACTCATGCCAGTTCCTCCTCCGAAAGCTGCGAGGACACGATTTCACGATAGACCTCGCAGGTCTTCATCATCTCCTCATGTGTGCCGATACCGGCCACTTTCCCGTCGTCGAGAACGATGATGCGGTCGGCTCCCATCACGGTGCCCACGCGCTGTGCCACGATCAGCACCGTGGCGTCGCCGGTCTCTTTTTTCAATGCGGCGCGCAGCCTGGCGTCGGTCTTGAAATCAAGGGCGGAGAAACTGTCGTCGAACACATAGATTTCCGGGCGGCGCACCAGCGCACGGGCGATGGAGAGCCGCTGCTTCTGGCCGCCGGAGAGGTTCAGCCCGCCTTCAGCCAACACCGTGTCGTAGCCTTCCCGCATTTCACCTACAAACCCGGATGCCTGCGCGATTTCCGATGCATGGGTAATTTCCTCATCGGTGGCGTCTTTTTTTCCATAACGCAGGTTTGCGGTAATGGTGCCGGTAAAAAGGATGGCTTTCTGCGGCACAAAGCCGATCTTGGCGCGCAGCTCTTTCTGCGACTGCTCACGCACGTCCACGCCGTCCACCAGCACCTGCCCCTCGTCCACATCGTAAAACCGCGGGATGAGGTTGACCAGTGTGGATTTGCCGCTGCCGGTGCCGCCGATGATCGCGGTGGTCTCGCCCGGTTTCGCGGAGAAACTCACGCCGGAAAGCGCGGGGCGCTCAGCTCCCTGATAGCTGAAGCAGACGTTGCGGAACTCCACATAACCCTGTTCGCCGTCCGCATGTTTGGGCTCGGCGGGATCAAGGATCTCCGGAGCCGTCTCCAGCACTTCGCTGATGCGCTCGGAAGCCGCTTGCGCGCGCGGGATGAAGATGAACATCATGGCCAGCATGATGAAGTTGATGAGAATGAGCGCGGCATACTGGATGAACGCCGCCAGCGCGCCGATGTTCATGCTGCCCGCGTCCACCCGCACGCTGCCGAACCAGATGATGGACAACTGCATAACGTTGAGCGCAAGCATCAGCACCGGCATCAAAAACGCCATGATGCGGTTGACAGTGATATACGTGCGGGTCAGGTCCTGGTTGGCCTCGTCGAAGCGCGCGTTCTCATGGCCGATGCGGTTGAACGCGCGGATGACGCGGATGCCGGTGAGGTTCTCGCGCAGCACGAGGTTGATCTTGTCAAGCTTTTTCTGCACTTGCTTGAACAGCGGCATGGCCCTGCTCATGATGATGGCGATGACCGCAATCAGCACCGGCAGCGCGATGGCAAAGATGATCGTGAGGCTTTTGTCCTCCCGGTAGGCAAGGATGATGCCGCCGATGGCCGTGAGCGGCGCGCGCAGCATCATGTTGATGATGAGGATGGTAACGGTCTGAATCTGGATGATATCGTTCGTGGTGCGGGTGATGAGGGTGGACGAGCCGAATTTATCAAACTCGTGCAGCGAGAATTTTTCCACATGGCGGAAGATCTTGCTGCGCAGGATGCCGCCCAGCCCGATCGCCACGCGCGAGCCGATCATGACCGCCACCACGGCGCAGACGATGCCGATGCCGGCCACGCCGATCATCAGCCCGCCCATGTGCAGGATATAGTTCACGTCTTCTTTCATGATGCCGGTGTTGACGATGTCGGACATCAATGTCGGCAGGTAGAGGTCGGTGAGCACCTGCGCGAAAATCAGCACCAGGATGACGCAGATGTGGGGGATATAGCCTTTGAGGTTTTTGTAGATTTTTAGCATAAGCACCTCCGTCAGATTTGGTCGCGCTGGTCATGTTGTTCGTGTTTGGTCTTGATGTACGCCAGCACGTCTTCCATCAAAGACACATACTGTTTGGCCTTTTCTTCGCCCAGATAGTCGATGAGCCCGCGTGTGCGTTCATAAAATACGTCTTTGGCCTGCCGCAAAAAGTCCTGCCCTTCGTCCGTGATATGAACACGGACGATGCGGCGATCATGTTCATCCTGCACACGCCGCACCAGCCCCATTTTTTCCAGATGGTTGAGCGGCGCGGTGATGGACGGCGGCTTGACATGCAGCAGGCGGCTGAGATCACTCACGTTCACATCATTTGGAAACTCGCGGGATACGGCGTGCAGGGCAAACATCAGCATTTTTTCGCTGTGCTTGATGGTGTGCGCGTGTTTTCTGAGCGTGCCGGTATACGTGGATTCGGGAAACTTGTCGGGCGGCTGCTTGTTTTCGTTCATAAACACGCGGTGGAACTGGAGGATGGTCAGAAAATACCGGTGCACCAATTCATCCGACGCGTCTTTTTCCCGCATGTTTTCACCCCTTTCCCCATTCTACAATTAATTAGGTCGCCTTTTATTTAGCAAGCCTAATTATATGCCTCGCTGTGTAAAGTTGCAAGAGCGCGCAGCGCCAAAAATTTGATTAGTCTTCCTGATTTTTTTGCACATTTTGACAAGCGGCGGCGTCTTCCGTCATTGTCTTGCCGCCGCACGCGTCAAAACCACGATTTTCCCGGCATGCATGCGCCCTGTTTTATCTATTTTCCCGAAACCGGCGTCAAACGGCCCGCGTCGGGCGTACCCACGGGACAAAACGAAGCTCCGGCCGCGCCGCCGCACCGCGACCGCATTTGACAAGACCACCCGCAAAGGGTAAAATGAGAGAGTTGACGGTATGAAATTCTGCGCGCAGCGCGCTTTACCGGAATATAAGGAACAAGTTTCCGCGGCTTTTTTGAGAGGAGCAGATTCTATTGGTACGCAGTGACCTGAGAAACATCGCAATCATCGCCCACGTCGACCACGGTAAAACCACACTGGTGGACGAAATGCTCAAGCAGGGCGGCGTTTTCCGTGAAAACCAGACCGTGCAGGACCGCGTGATGGATTCCAACGATCTGGAGCGTGAACGCGGCATCACCATCCTGGCCAAAAACACCTCCGCCAACTACAAAGGCATTAAGATCAACATTGTGGACACCCCGGGCCACGCCGATTTCGGCGGCGAGGTGGAGCGCATCCTGAAAATGGTCAACGGCGTTCTGCTTTTGGTAGACGCCGCCGAGGGTCCTATGCCGCAGACCCGCTTCGTGCTGCAAAAGGCGCTGAGTCTGGGGCACAAGGTCATCGTAGTGGTAAACAAGATCGACAAGCCGGATGCCCGCATCCCCGAGGTGGAGGACGAAGTACTCGAGCTGTTCATGGAGCTCAACGCCAACGATGAGCAGCTTGAAAGTCCGTTTATCTACTGCTCGGGCCGGCAGGGCATTGCCAGCCTCGACCGCGACACGCTGGGCACCGACCTCACCCCGCTGTTTGAAAAGATCATTGAGTATATGTCTGCGCCGGAAGGCGACGACACCGGCTCGCTGCAGCTGCTGGTTTCCTCCATCGACTACAACGAGTTTGTCGGGCGTATCGCCATCGGCCGCATCGACCGCGGCACCCTCAAGCAAGGGCAGGAGGTTATGGTGGCACACTTCCACGGCGACCACGACCCGTACCGCGCGAAGGTCACCAACATCTACCAGTTCGAGGGGCTCAAGCGCACCCCGGTCACCGAAGCCAAGGTTGGCGACATCGTCACCTTCTCGGGCATCGAGAACGCGTTCATCGGCGATACCATCTGCGCCACCGATGCCGTCGAACCGCTGCCGTTCGTAAAGATCTCCGACCCGACCATCGAAATGACCTTCGCCGTCAACGACAGCCCGTTCGCCGGCAAGGAAGGCAAATTCGTGACCTCCCGCCAGCTGCGCGCCCGGCTGATGAAAGAGCTGCTCAAAGACGTCTCCCTGCACGTGACCGAGTCCGAAAACGCCGATGCGTTCAAGGTGGCCGGACGCGGCGAAATGCACCTTTCCATTCTCATTGAGACCATGCGCCGCGAGGGGTATGAGTTTCAGGTGAGCACGCCGCAGGTTCTTTTTAAAGAAGAAGAGGGCCAGAAACTGGAGCCGATTGAGGAGCTGGTCATTGACGTGCCTGAGAATGCGCTCGGCTCGGTCATGGAAAAAATGGGCGTGCGCAAAGGCGAACTTCAGCACATGGAGCCGATGGGCAACCGCATGCGCGTGGAATTCCTGATTCCTTCGCGCGGTCTGTTCGGCTACCGCAGCGAGTTTCTCACCGATACCAAGGGTGAGGGCATTCTCAACTCGGTGTTCTATGGCTACGAGCCCTATAAGGGCGAGATTCCGGGCCGCAACTACGGCTCCCTCGTCGCGTTCGAGACCGGTGAATCCATCACCTACGGTCTGTATAACGCGCAGGAGCGCGGCACGCTGTTCATCGGCCCGGCCACGCCGGTTTACGCGGGCATGGTCGTTGGCTATTCGCCCAAGAGCGAAGATCTGGTCGTCAACGTCTGCAAACGCAAGCACGTTTCCAACATGCGCTCCTCCGGCAGCGACGAGGCGCTTCGCCTGGTGCCGCCCCACACCATGAGTCTGGAGGAATCGCTGGAATTCCTTGCGCCGGACGAACTGCTTGAGGTCACACCGAAAAGCATCCGCATCCGCAAGGCCATTCTCGACCACAACCAGCGTGCACGCGCCGGAAGCAAAAAATCATAACACCATCGGTTTTACGCCCGCCCGGCGCTTTGTGCTCGGGCGGGCGTTCATTTTTGCATTCGGATGGTTCGTCCATCGTTTATTCTTGTAATCCATCCAACAACATTCATAAAATATTCATATTTTGTCAAACCATCTTTGTCGTTCTTTTGAAAACTCGACCGTTCCTCCACGTTGACAACACTTGTAACAGGTATTACAATAAATGTGCGAGAAATGTAGCGTCTGTTACATCGGAATGCGGGTTGGCACTTTCTTGGAAGGGACGGAAAGCCGTGAATTACCTTGAGTGATGAAAGTGGCACGGCGGACTGGGCCGCGTTGGTCTACAAACTGCCATCGCACCCGTCCAAATACCGTGTGTATGTCTGGCGAAAACTGAAACAGGCAGGCGCCATCTGCTACCAGCAGGGGCTGGCCGTGTTGCCCATGAATATGTGGAACAATACCTATCTGCAAAATCTGCGGGCGGAGATCCATCTGTTCGGCGGCGACGCATCGGTGCTGCGGTTTAATTTTATCGACAGGCAGGATGAGGAAAAACTGGTTGGGCAATTTAACGACAATGTGCGTCTGGCCTGCCAGGAAATTTCGAATGCTCTGCGGGATTTTCTCAAAGAAGTAGAGCATCCGCAGCCGGCCGGCTACATCCGAAAACGGCAGGACGCCGGTTTTTTTGAAAAGGCGCGCAACCATTACGAGGCATTCAAGCGGCACGGTTTTTTTCAGGCGCCGCTCGACCAGAGCCTCGGGCGTGCCGTGGAGAATTTGCTGCTTAAAATTGAAAACCATATGCACGGTTATCATCTGGCAAAATAGCCCCGTGCGGGTTTTTGATACAAGAAGTAACAGGTCATGGGGGAGTTCAGTTATGGATATCAAGAAGCAAGCGATGTCGTTGTTGGTAACAGAAGCCGTGAAATATCTGGAGCATGAGCCGGAGAAGCACTTCGACCGCCTCATCAGCATCGCGAAAGTACTCGTGAAGGGCCGCGACCCGTTCTATCAGAACATCATCAAGCAGTTCGACGATATGTGGCATGACGAGAGCAGCCCGTGGCGCGGATATCTCATCAACTATCTGACCAAGCTCAATCCCAACCAGCGCAAAAAGTTTGCCACCAACTTTCTGGTCAACGCCAGCATCATCGGCTTCACCGAACAGCAGAAAATGGCTGAGAAGCTGGACTGCAACATCCCATGGACCATTCTCATGGATCCTACCAGTGCCTGCAACCTCAAATGCACCGGCTGCTGGGCGGCGGAATATGCCAAGCAGAACAACCTGACGTTTGAAGAGCTGGACAACGTCATTGAGCAGGGAAAAAAGCTCAGCATCTATTTCTACGTCTTCTCCGGCGGCGAACCGCTGGTGCGCAAAAAAGACATCCTGCGCTTATGTGAAAAACACAGCGACTGTTTCTTTGCCGCCTTCACCAACGGCACCCTCATTGACGAGGAATTCGCCTCCGAAATGGAACGCCTGGGCAATTTCGTGCCGATCATCAGCATCGAGGGCTTCGAGGAAGCCACCGACATGCGCCGCGGCAAGGGCGTTTATCAGAGCGTCATCCGCGCCATGGACATCCTGCATGCACGCAATCTGGCGTTTGGCATGTCCGTCTGCTACCACAGCAAAAACACCGATTACGTCGGCAGCGACGAGTTCGTCGATTTCATGATTGAAAAAGGTGTGCTCTTCGGCTGGTATTTCACCTATATGCCGGTGGGCGCGGACGCGCACAAGGAGTTGCTCGCCACCCCGGAACAGCGCGCACATATGTACAAACGCGTCAACGAGATCCGGGCCACCAAGCCGATCTTCGTGCTGGATTTCTGGAACGACGGCGCCTATGTGGACGGCTGCATCGCCGCAGGCCGCCGCTACTTCCACATCAACTCCGCGGGCGACGCGGAACCCTGCGCGTTCATTCATTACTCCAACTACAATATCCGCGAGAAATCCGTGATGGAGATTCTGAAATCCCCGCTGTTCATGGCCTACCACAAAGGCCAGCCGTTCAACAAAAACATGCTGCGCCCCTGCCCGCTGCTGGATAATCCCGAAGCGCTGGCCGGTATGGTCAAAGCGACCGGCGCGCATTCCACCGAGGCCCTCAGCCCCGAAGATGTGGATGTGCTGACCTCCAAAACCAAGGAACAGGCCGAACTTTGGGCGGAAACCGCCGATGATCTCTGGAAAGTTGATCCCAAAAACAAAGAGAATGTGCGTGACCGCGTGAACGCGTAACGATACCTGTTGCAAAAGGGCTGCCGGAAAGATATGTTTCCGGCAGCCCTTTGTGTTGCCCTTGAAAACCGGCAGGATAAGCGTATATAATGGTAGAATAAGAAGGAAATCCTACGGCGTTGGAGGTAAATGCGCATGAAAAAGGCCCTGGCAGCGGTTCTGGCCGTCTGCTTGCTGTTGCTGGCCACAGCCTGCACCAAAAACACGGAGGAAACCAGCCGGCCCGTCCAAAAGACACTGCGCATCACCTATGACGGCAGCCTGTACGGAACCAACTGGATGGACAGCGTTTCCAAAGCGTTTTCCAAAGCGCATCCGGATATTGCGCTGAAGATCACAGCGGACAACCACCTGACACAACATTACACCGCCCTGCTCCAGTCCGGGCCGAACACGCCCGACCTGATCTTCCTTGCCCGCACCAACTGGCAGCAGGACGCTTCGGCGGGCTTGCTGGCCAACCTGAACACCCTCTATACCGGCTCCGGCGGCGGCACGCCGCTCCTTACCGAACTGCGCGCCGGCGTCGCCGCTTCCTGCGCGCTGAACGGGCAATATTATATCTATCCCTGGGGCGCGCAGACCGGCGGCCTGCTCTACCACGCGAACCTGTTCGCACAAAACGGCTGGCAGGTGCCGCAAACCATGTCGGCGTTTGCAACCCTGTGCACGCAGATCCGCCAGACCGGCCTTTCCCCGTTCGCATGGAGCGCGGATCATGCGGACGACTGGACGGACAATGTGGCCACCTGGTGGACACAATATGAGGGACAGGCGTCCATACAGACCTACCTGTCCATGCAGAGTCCGGACGTTTACGGGCAACAGGGGCGCCTGGTGGGGTTGCAGGCTTTTGAGCAGCTCGTGCCTCAGAACTCCTACGGCACACCTCTGACAATGAACCAGGATGCGGCCGTCAAAGCCTTCAGCGCCGGGCACGCGGCCATGATGCCGATCGGCTATCTGTCCGCTTTCGCCGCGGACACCTCACAGGAAAACACGGATATTCGCGTCATGCCGCTCCCAGCGCCGGACGGCTCGAAAAGCGCCGCGTTGCTTGCCGCCTATATCCCCGGCATCGCCGTGGTGCCTGCCAAAGCCGCCGCTCCATCGCTGGCGCAGACGTTCCTTTCCGACCTCACCTCGGATGAGGAACTTGCCCTGTTTATCTCGGCGACCGGAACCCCCACCCCTTTTCTTCTGGACAAGAAACAGGAAAACGCTCTGCCTCGCCTGCTGAAAAGCGCAGCCGATCTCTGGCAAGGGGACACCCTTTACATGCTTTCCACTCAGCCGGTCTATTACCAGCGCCTGTTTGACTGGCCTGCGCAGGGTTCCCCCGTGCTGCAGATCTTCAGCGGCTCGCGCACCGCCGACCAGGCGTTCGCCGAGAACCTTGAAGCCGCACGCGCCTGCTGGACCAACGCCGGATCTTAGGTTTTCCGCATCAGATCATCGACAGACCGTGCGCCTGCCGCCGCTTTTTGTAATATTATGAGTTTATTCTACAATTTGTACGATCTTTTGCCCGGTTTGTGCCTGTTTTCGCCGTCGTATGTATGAGGTGCGTCTGTGCTGTCCATCCTCTTTTCAGGGAACAGACGCGGCTGCTGGAGGAAAAATGATGGAGGACGCCCAACGTATTTTAGAGCGCATCATCGAAAATGTGGAGAACGTCATCGTCGGCAAACGGGATGCCATCGAACTGGTGGTGACCGCCCTTGCCTGCGGGGGCCATGTGCTGCTGGAGGATATCCCGGGCGTGGGAAAAACGCGGCTTGCCTCGGCGCTGGCCGCATCGGTGGACTGCGACTTCCGGCGTATCCAGTTCACGCCCGACATTCTCCCGTCGGACATCACCGGCTTTTCCGTTTTCAACCCCAAAGACGGTGTCTTCACGTTCCGGCCCGGCCCGGTCATCAGCCATTTCGTACTGGCGGACGAGATCAACCGCGCCTCGCCCAAAACACAGGCGGGCCTGTTGGAGATCATGGAGGAAAACCAGGTCACCGTCGATTCCCAGACCTACCCGCTCCCGCAGCCTTTCATGGTGTTGGCCACCCAGAACCCCATCGAATTCGTCGGCACATATCCGCTGCCGGAGGCCCAGATCGACCGTTTCCTCATCCGCATCTCACTGGGCTACCCCGCTTTTGAGGAAGAAGTGCGCATTCTGCTGGACGGCAAAGGACAGAAAACGCGTCTAACCCCCGTTGCCACCGCGGCGGACCTTCTGCGCATCCGCAAAACGGCGGAACAGGTGCGGGTGGACGAGAGCGTGGCCCGTTATATCGTCGCCGTCATCACCGGCACCCGTCGGCATCCGGGCGTGGAGCTGGGCGTGAGCCCGCGCGGCTCCCTGGCGCTCCTGCAACTGGCGCGCGCTTACGCGCTGCTTCGCGGGCGCGGGTATGTTGTGCCGGACGATGTGCGCACGCTGGCCCCGCATGCGCTTTGCCACCGTATCCGTCTGAACGGTGCCGCCCGGCTGGACGGCCGGACCACACAGGATGTGCTGGACGAGGTGTTTGCCGGAATTCCCGCGCCTTCCCTGGTGCAGAGCCGGCCGTAAAGAGGAATACCCATGCGTTTGCCATACAAACTCCTGCTGCTTTTCGTGCTGGTTGCCATCGCCCTGCTGCCTGCACTGGTCATGCGCCCCATCGGCGGATTTTTTCCCGCCGCCCTGCTCGTCTCCCTGCTTCTGTGCTCGGCTGTCTGCGCACTGGCGGGCGCTCTGCGGATGAAGTGCAGCGTTTGCCTGCGCGGACGGGCATTGGTCCGCGGTGCAGCCGCGGAGGGCGTTTTCACGCTGAAAAACCGTAGCCTCCTGCCTTTGCCCTGCGTAACGGTCACAGCGGAAGTCATCCAACCGGGCTGCGAGGCACAGCGTTTCACCCAGACACTGACGTTCGCACCCGGGCAAACGCGGCAGTTCACGCTGCCTGTCGCATGCGCGCACGTGGGGCTCTGCCGTATCCGGCTGGAACGGTTCACGGTACGCGACATCAGCGGCCTGTTCAATTTTTCCATGCACGGCCATGCCACGCTGGAAACCGTAGTCGCACCGCGCCTGGATACTGCGGGCGCACCAGCGTACCACCGGCAGGAGGGGGACTCCGCCGTTTCACAATCCGGCATACCCTCCGGAAACTACGACGGTGTCCGGCAATACGCCGCCGGCGACCCGCTGCACGGCATCCACTGGAAACTGACCGCCCATACCGGCGCTTTTATGAGCCGCATGTATGAACGATCCACACGACGCGGTATGGTCATCGCCGCCGACCTCGCGCCGCAGGCAGGTACACCCGCGGAATTCGACCGGCTGGCCGAGGAACCGCTGCGCGCGGCGCTCACCGCGCTGGAGAGCGGGTTGGAGGTGACCGTCCTTTACACAGGCTCGGACGGTCCGCGTCTGTGCCATCCGGCAGGCAGACAGGATCTGGAGGCGCTGGGGAGACATTGGGCAGCCGCAGCGGACCATCCCTCTGCGGACGATCTTCCTACCGCTCTGTCCGGCACGCAGGCCGACGGCATACTGCTCTGCACCGCTCGACTGACCGATGCGCTGATACGTAAACTGCTCGCTTGGCGGCAGGCAGGCGCGCAACCGGCGCTGCTGTGGGTCACAGATACTGCGCCATTCGACACGGACGCACGGCTTACGCCGCTCGTGCAAGCGGGTATGAACTGCCGCGTCCTTTCCATGGATACCGTGCAGGACGGAGCGCCGCGCGCCGCCGACACAAAGGGAGAGCCCGGATGAAGCAGGCGACCGCAGATCGGCTCATCCGTATGGCACTGCTGCTGGGTTCGGCGGCCGCACTCACGCATGAACTGTTCAAGGCATTTTTGATCCCGCACACATTTACCGACTCCCCGTGGCCCCTGCTGGGACTGGACACAGCGGTGCTCCTGCCGCTCATCCTGTGCGTACGCGGCCGGAAATCCCTGTATTTCTCCGTATTTGCCTGGGTCTCCGCCGGCATCGCGCTCATCCTGTATGCCCTTTTCCACCTCACGGACATCCTCGCTTCCCCACAGACGCTGCTTTACCCATGGCTGTTTTACCTTGTCGCCATGCCGGTCGCCATATTGGGGTTTTATGCCGTGCGTACACGCACCGGCACCCTTTTCTGGGCCGCCGGCGGACTGATCGGCATCACCTATCTGGCCGCCGGCGGCTATGACGTGGATATCCGCGTGACGGCGCTCTTCTGCCTATTCTGCGCGGCGCTTTTTCTGGACATGCAGCTACCGCCTTCCCGGCATCGCCTGCGGCGCCTGGGCGCGCTGAACGGTTTTCTCGGCGCCGCGTTCCTCGTCACGCTCGCCATATTGGCGGGGCTTGAACAACTCCCCGCCGTGCAGGACATGCAGCGCCTGCAAATCAAAGGCTTGGCGGACCTGTTCAAAGGCGGGCTGTCCGGCTTTGCGGACAACATCACCACCAAGCAGCTCGGCGGTCCGCTGTATCCGGACGATACGCAGATCTTCTCGGTCACCGGTATAGCGCCGTTTTATCTTAAGGGGCGCGCCTATACCACCTATCGCGACGGCACCTGGACGGTGGACAAAACACAGACCGCCTCCGATTTTTCCTCATTCGAAACCCTGCACCCGATGATGGGATCTGCCTTCCTTTCCGGCTCCGCACGGTTTCGTCCATATCAACCGCTCCCGGAGCGTGCTTCCGCATCCCTGCGCACCCTCACCGTTCACCTGCTGCGCGGCGGATACCGCACGCTGTTCCTGCCGCTCGGGTTCACGCAATGGCAATCCGGCAGCATCCGGTTTCCGCTGTTCCAAAACGGATCATATGAGGCCGCATCCATACTGCGTACCGGCAACAGCTATACGTTGGAATACCCGTACATCGACATGCAGAGCACCGCCTTTGCCTCTCTGGAAGCGGATTACGACCAGCGAACCGAGCCGTTTCTGGAAACTGTGCGCACCGGCACCCCCGACAGCTACACCGCGCTGATGCAGGAAAGCACAGCCGCATACGCCGCCGACACCGCTCTGCCCGCCTCCGTCACCAAGCGCACCCTCGCGCTGGCAAAGGCCCTCACGCAGAACAGCCGCAACGCCCTGGAGGCATCGGACGCTATCCGCGCATGGCTGGCAAAAAACTGCCGCTACCGCACCGATGTACCCGCCGCGCCCGCCGGATCGGAATTTGTGGACGATTTCCTGTTCCGTTCACACGAGGGCTATTGTGTCCATTTCGCCACCGCCATGACGGTGCTGCTCCGCGCGGCCGGCTATCCCGCCCGTTATGTGGAGGGATATGTTTCCCCTCCGGGCGAAGACGGAGACGGTACACACATTGTCACCAACAACCAGTCGCACGCATGGGTCGAAGTGTATACCCAACTGCTCGGTTACGTAACCGAGGACCCCACGCCCGGCATCGGGCCTTCCGCGTCCGGGGTAGGCGCGTCATCGGTACAATCCGCGCAGAGCAGCAAAGCTGCTTCCTCCATCCCGTCCACCCTCTCCGTCCCGTCTTCCGCCGCGTCATCCGCACCGGCCGCACCGGCTTCTTCCGGGCAGGCGGCCGACGGCAAAACCACGGGCGGACCTGTTTCTCCCTGGGTGATCGTGCTGACAGCAATAGGATTGTGCGCGCTGGCTCTGGCAGGCCGAATGGCCGGGCGCGCCGTATGGTTTGCCAGGCTACGGCGGAAACCGCGGAACACGCAGGTCATCTCGCTGTATCTTTACTGCCTGCGGTTCTTCGCACGGCTGGGGCGCCCCTGCGGCCCCAGCGAAACGCCCCAGCGCTATGCGCGCGAGGTGGAACGAATTCTCGGCATCACGGGCTTTGCCGGCACAACGGAGCTGTATCTGAAGGCGCGCTACAGCGGTGAAACCACGGATGCGGAAAGCTGTCGGCAGGCGGAAGCGTTCTGCCGCGGCCTGCCGCGCAAAGCCGCGGCGGCAAAGGGCCGGATTGCGGCCCTGTTTGCCATGCTGACTGCCTGAAACCGAAATCGAGCATCTGCACGCATACGCCATTCCGGAAGAAGCGGCGCGTAAAAACGCAGCCAATGGCTTTTGATTTTCAAAAATGCCCGAGATGCATGCGGAAAACGCGGCTTCGACCGCACGGCACAACCGCCGGACTGGATAGAAATCCGGAATTCCAGGCCGCGAAGATACCGGAATTTCCACCGCAAAGTCTGCTGTGCAAAAAACTTTACATTTTAAGATTTGACAGGCGCACACCTCCATGTTACTATGGGCATACACTGTTGTGGAAATTCGCCTGCGGGCGGCTCTTGGGAGATGGACGGGTTGCAGAATGATCTGACGGAACAGGATTTTAGTTTTTTGGCGCAGCTGGTATATTTCGACCCGCTGCGCGCGGACGGCACGCCGTGGCCTTCCCGCGGACAGGCGCATGTGACATGCAGCGTGGGGGACCTGCTGGCTTCCTACCGTCGGCTTCTGGGTACACCCAACGATCCGCTCCGGCCCCCAAAGCTCACCGGCGTGCACGCCTGGGTCTATGACGATCAGGTGCATTTTCTCACCGATCCGAACAACGACGCCTACGCAGGCTGGATCGTCACCGGCATCTGCGCGCACAACACACCTGTCGAATCCGGCCTCTACGGCTTCACCGTACATATCGACGACCATACCTCCGCGGTGGTCTTCCGCGGCAGCGAAAATCCCAAAGACCATCTCAACGACTGGCACGCCAGTCTGGACATCTCCAACAACCTGCTCATCGACCAGCATCGCGAAGCGCTGGCCTACATTGACGAGCGCGCCGATCTGTTCGGCCAGCCGGGGCACACGCTTTATTTCGTCGGGCACTCACTGGGCGGGCACGTCGCGCAGATCTGCACGTTCCTTTCACCGGAACCGGTGCGCGCCAATATCCGGCAGTGCGTCACGTTCAACTCGCCGGGTTTCAGCCTTGCATTTTTAGAAAAATACGCGGAAACCGTCGCCGCTGAAAAACGGAAGATTCTCAATTATCAGAACGAAAATGATTTTGTCTCCTCGCTGCTCACCTCGCCGGTAACGCCGGTCATCCTGCGGTCCCGGTACGACCAGCTTAATTTCTTCTGCAACCACGCGATCTCGTCCTGCCGACTGGATCAAAACGGGCGCTTCATCCCCGCGCGGGTGCAGAAAAAAAGCTTTGTCTGCGGCGGGGTATACAACTGGAGCCTGGGCATCCAGAAGTGGTCACATGAGCGCCAGGAGCGCAACAAGTGGTTCTGGGTGAGCCTGTTCCAGGGCGATCCGCTTTATGTCAAAGCCTATTCCTCACAGTTGCTCCTGCTGTTTAAAAACGGCATGCGTGCCATAACGGCATCTATGTCCCTGTAACCCGATACGCACATACGGCCCCGTGCGGCATTGCCGCGCGGGGCCGTATGTGTTTGCGCCGGTTCACGGCAGCAGACCCTGCCTGTGCGCTTCCTCTGCGGCCTGCACCCGCGTGGACACGCCCAGCTTTCCATAAGTGTGTCTTGACGGTGGCCGGTGTGATACACAGCCTATCCGCAATCTGCGCGTTGGTCAGGCCGTGCGCCAGTTCGCGCAGTACCTCGCACTCCCGGGCACTCAGCGTTTCCACTC
The DNA here is from genome assembly GCF_000178115.2 of Ethanoligenens harbinense YUAN-3. Lineage (NCBI taxonomy): Bacteria > Bacillati > Bacillota > Clostridia > Eubacteriales > Oscillospiraceae > Ethanoligenens > Ethanoligenens harbinense. Next base: position 425,429 of record NC_014828.1, on the reverse strand, counting down.
CGTCAGGTGCCGCAGGAGGCGCCAACGCACACACTTCCTGCCAGAACGCCCGCTCTCCCGATGCCAGTTCCGCGCCGGGCAGAGCGTGCAGCGCGTCCCCCAATGCGGCACGCTCCACATAAAACGGCAGCAAAATGTGGTTTTCCCATGCGTAATGAAGCGCCTCGCGCAGCAAGTTGCGCACGGTGCGCGCCTCCCCTCCGCTTTCGAGCAGCATGGCGGCTTTGAGCAGGCCCGCACCCACCAGCGCCAGACGGTTGTGGTTAGCACGCGAGAACGCCAGCGCCTCCTCCACCTGCCGCAGGGCGGTGCCGCGTTGGCCCCGCCGCCACAGCAGCCGCGCCCCCACCAGCCGCGCGGAAAACGGGATATGCCCACCGTCCGCTTGATACTCGGCAAAGAACCGTTCCTCCCACACGGCGGGCAGGCAGCGCTGCACCAACGGATACAGCAGCAGCCGGTCGCATACGAGGACGCTCTGAAAATCCCGTGTGCTCCAGCGGAGCAAGTTTTCCAGCCCGTCCATCGCCGCGTCAACCGGGCCGAAGATCAGGTCGTATTCCAATCGGTTATAGGCATAGCCATAGGTCATCAAAAACGGAAAATGGGGAAACGCTTTCAGGCCCCGGTCGGCTTCCTCCAGCGCGGCGGCGGCCGGTTCTTTTTCCAACCGCTTGAGATAGACCCCGGTGCGCCCTATGGCGTGGTAGACGCCAAGTAGGCTGGTGGTGGGCGAGCGCGCCACCGCGTCCGCCATCTGCCCATACATGCGAAGGCTTTCGTTTAGCTCGCCGGTCTCCTCCGCCAACTGCGCACGCGATGAAAACAGGTAAAAATCTACAAACGGGCTGCGTCCTCCGGCGATATCGTATGCCCGCGCAGCAAAACGCGCGCATTCCGCATACTCATCGCGCTCCAGCAGCAGCGACGCGCCCTGCACATAAGCCAGCGCCTGCGAAAGCGGGCCCAGACCCGTCTGCTCGATCTGTTCGGGCGACACCGGCGCGGGCGGGTTTTTGAAATCCACCGTTTCCCCCACATAGATACCCGCCTGTCCCAACGTGCGGGCAAATATCTCGCCCGCCCGGTCTTCCCGGAACGCACGGAACACCTGCCTGGCGCGCTCCATATCGGGGTGCACCAGCAAATTATAATAGACGGACTGGATGGCAAGATTCGGATCCTCCATCACCACCTCGAGCGGCAGCCGATTGAGATAATGCCAGGTCTCGGCACGGGTGGAAAGCAGCGCAAGCTGCTGCCCCGCCTCGGCATAGGCCCCTGCAGCCAGCAGGTGCGGCAAAGCCGCCTGCCGCTCCCCGCGCGAAAGGAATGCTGCGGCGGCCCGCCGGTGCAGCACGGTTTGCTCGTCTTGGGGCAGCGCGGCGAACTGCTGCTTCAAATAGTCCCCCAGGATGCTGTGGTAACGATAAACGCCGCACTCTTCGTCCACGCAGATGAGGAAAAGGTTTTTGCCCACCAGCCGCCCGATGATCTCATGGTAGGCACCCGGCCCCAGCAGCGTCGCGCAGAGCACCGCGTCGAAATACGGCAGGATAGCAGTCACGGTCAGAAAGCGCTGCTCTTCACCGGAAAGTGTGGCAAAAATCTCATGTGTAAGATACTCCCCCGCCAGCGCGCGCCCGGTGCGTGGGCTTGCGGCCCCCATGCCGTCGGCCGCGGCGAGCAGTTGCAATCCGCCGATCCAGCCCTCCGCCTGCGCGGCCAGGCGCGCGGCGCGCTCGTCCGCTTCTTCCATCCCCAGCGTATCGCGCAAAAAGCGCACGCCTTCTTCCGCAGAGATTGCAAGCGCCTCGCCGTCGATGAACAGCAGCCTGCCCTCCACCGCCAGCCCGCCGAGATAAACCGCCGGGGCCTCGCGCGAGAGCAGACAAAGATGCAGCTGCTCCGGCAGCGCGGCGATAAATGTTTCCAGCGTGTGCAGCAGGCCTTCGTCCCGCAACAGGTGCAGATCGTCCAGCACCAGTAAGCCGGGCTCCATGCCGTCCGCCGCTTCCAGCGCCCGGCGCGCAATCACGTCCGCCTGCGCGCCGGAAAGTTCGCCTGCATCAAACAGCCCGGTCAGCCGCTTGGCGTCCATACCCGGCAACGTAGCCATGGCGGCGGCGAAATCATGCCAGAAAACAAACAGGTCGTCGTCCTCCGCGTCCAGCGACAACCATGCGGCATGCAAAGCAGTATGTTCTTTCAAAAACGAGCTGACCAGCGTGGTTTTGCCCATGCCCGCCGCACCCCGGATATAGATCACGCCGAACGATTCCCAGCGCGCCAGTTTTTCAAACAGCCCGCGGCGCGCGATGTATCCGCGCCGCGGCGCAGGCATCTTCAGTTTTGTCAACAACGCCGCGCCCAGCGTATCCGGCAACCGCATGGCCCGCTCCCCTCCCCGTTTGGAAAATGCTTTCACCTCCCAGATTGTATGATAAAACCGTCCGGTTGGCAAGCCCGCTATCCGCGCTGCCGCCTGCGACGCAGAAGAAATCCGGAAAGCGCAAACAGCGCCACGCCCCACGCAAACACATAAAGCAGATGCCCCGCATGCGCTACGCCCACGCCCTTTTCCGCCTGCGCGGCAAACAGCAGCAACTGTTTCTGCGGCAGCGCGCCGACCAGCGTATCCAGCACGGCGTTTTTTCGGCTGTTGGCATAGAATCCGCCAGCCAGCACCGTGGTGAATACAAGAATGCTGGAGCCGAGCATGGTGGCGTTGTCCGCCTTGTCAAGCAGGGTGTACAGCAGCAACGCGAGCGGGATGCCAAGCACCGCCAGCGCCAGGAACAGCAGCGCATACATCCCCAGCGAAAACCCGATGGCCACGCCCGCCTCTTGCAGCCCCGCCAGCAGCACAAGCGGCGGCAGAAACATCGTCAGCGCGTATACACAGTGCCCGGCCAGGTAGCCGACGCCCGAAACCGGCGTGACCTCGATGCGGGAAAGCTGCCCCTGCTCCTTGTCTTCCCCAAACATCAGCAGGTTGGTGATCGTGCTCATCAGCAGAAAGAGCATGGAAAACCCGATGACATTTTCCCCCACGCCGCGTTCGCCGCTCTGGCTGGGCACTTTTGCCTGCGGATCGGTCAGCAGGGCCTGCACCATCGCCTTGAACTGCGCGTTGCGCAATGTCTGAACACGGTAGCGCCCGCCGCCCTCATCAAAGACAAACGCGTCGTACTGCCCGCGCACCAGCGCCGATTCCGGAGGCGCTTTGCGCAGCACCGTCACATCCAGCCGGGCAGAGTGGACCGGCGCGGCGGCGTTCGCCGTCACCAGCGCAATATGGCCTTTCACCGGCTGGTGGGCAAGGTAGACCGCAAGCCCCATCGCAACAAGCGTGACGACCGTAAAGATCAGGATGCCTGCCAGACGCTTGCGCATGCGGCTGTAATCGTTCCGTAAAATGGTCAGCATACATAATCCTCCGTGTGGAAAAAGCGGACGCAACCCGCCGTCAGCGCGGCGGCGGCCGCCAACGCGCCGAAAAACAGCGGGGCGGCCACGGCGGCATTGCCGTCGATAAGCAGGGCAAACAGAGCGTCATTGATCCATTTGACGGGCGAGCAGCGGGAAATCAGCGCCACCACCCCACCCATGCTGTCCAGCGAAAAGAACGTCCCTCCCAAAAACGCCAGCACGCCGATGACTGTGCTGAGCAGACTGCTGGTGCTTTCCTCACTGTGCAGCACACAGCAGAAAAACGTCCCCAGCGCGGCGGAGGCCAGTTCCAGTGGAATGAGCACCAACAGCAACAGCCAGAACTGCCCGAAATTGGGGAAATGGAACAGCGCGCCCAGCGCCACCGCCAGCGTTCCGTGGCAAATGTAATCGAACAGCGCCGAAGCCAGAATTTTTGAAAAATAGATAGGGAAGCTGCCCGCCGGTGAAAACAGAATGCGCAGATTGGGTTTTTTGATATCCCGCTCCATAAAGGCGTTGGACGCGGTCATCGAGCCGGTGAGCACCGAGTAGACCAAAAACGACACCAGATAATACCGGTAAGCCGTCCAGCCGTCGGCATAGGCGCCGCCGTTAAGATAACCGAGCGTGAACACCAGCGCCACCGTGAACAAGGTGTTGTAGCCCACCAGCACCGGATTTTTGAACACATTGAACAGGTCTATGCGAAAAATGATGCCAAAGCGCCGCATATTTTTCCTCCTTTCCGTCAATCCCGCAGGGTGCGGCCGGTCAGCTTAAGGAATACCGTCTCCAGACTTGCTTCCTCGCTGGTAATGTTTTGAATCTCCACCCCTTTTTCATACAACAGGGCAATGATGCGGTCGAGATTGGCCACTCCGCGCAGCGACGTGATTTCGACGGCATGTTCCCCGATCTGCGCCGAAACGATTCCTTCGACCCTGTAAAGGTCTGACGCCTGCAGTCCTTCCGCACCTTCCACTGTGAGCGTGTAGCGCCGCTGATCCTCATAGGCCTGCTTGAGGCTCTCTTTGGTGCCCTCCGCGATGATCTGCCCGTGATCCATGATGATGATGCGGGAGGAGATGGCTTCCACCTCCTCCATGTAATGCGTGGTGTAGAGCACCGTCATGCCCTGACCGCGCAGGGTGCGGATGCTTTCGAGGATGTGGTTGCGCGACTGTGGGTCGATGCCCACGGTGGGTTCGTCCATGATGACCAGCTCCGGGCGATGCGCAATAGCGCAGGCAATATTCAGCCGCCGTTTCATCCCGCCCGAAAATGTTTTGATCACATCGCGCCGCCGGTCTTCCAGCCCCGCCAGCGCCAGCGCCTCGTCCGTCGCACGGTCGAGTTCCCGCCCACGCAGGCCATACAGCCCGGCGAAAAACCGCAGGTTGCGCTCAGCCGTGAGTTCCTCATACAGCGCGATGTCCTGCGGCACCACGCCCAGCCGCTGCCGGTAGGCGCGCAGGCGGCCGCGGATGCTTTGGCCGTGATAGAGCACCTCACCGCCGTCGTGCCCCAGCACGCCGGTGAGGATGTTGATGGTCGTGCTTTTTCCGGCACCGTTTGGCCCGAGCAGGCAGAGGATCTCCCCTGCGTCCACTGTAAAATCCAGGCCTTTCAGCACTTCTTTTTCTTTGAACCGCTTTGACAGGTTCTTCACCGTCAGAATCGTTTCCATTTTCATCACCTTCCACCTGCTATGTTATCAGAAAGGTGCGGAAAAGGAATCCACCGAACGGATGATTTTGCACCGTGCCCGCCGCTCATCCGGAGGGTGCAGCGCTTTGTCACGCAGTATCCCCGCTTCATTTTCCCGAACCGAAACGTGGGCTGTGCCCGCTTTCATGCAGATTTCACAGAGGGCACATGCACCCTTCACCTCTGTGCGGTATCCTGTACGCAGCTTGAAAAGCATGCGGCAACATCGACCAAACGGGGTGAGCATATGCAAGATATGATCGTTTTACCAGACAAGAGTTCTTCCAGCCAACTGTCCCGAAAATGGGCCCTGCTGATTCTGGCGGGCATCGCGGCACTTTCGTTCGGGCTGAATTTCTGGAGCATTTCCAGTGTGGGCTACGGCAACGCCTACTATGCGGCGGCCATCCGCAGCATGACGCAAAACGTCCACAATTTCTTTTTCGTCGCCTTCGACCCGGCAGGCGTGGTTTCGGTGGACAAACCACCTATCGGGCTTTGGGTGCAGGCAATCTTTGTCCTCATCTTCGGCTACCACGGCTGGGCCATGCTGCTGCCGCAGGCGTTGGCCGGCACCGGTTGTTCCCTCATGATGTACCTACTGGTGGCCAAACGGTTCGGCAGGCCGGCGGGGCTGATTTCCGCGCTGGTGCTCGCGCTCACGCCCTCGGTGGTGGTGGCCGCGCGCAACAATACCATGGACCTCCAACTGGTCTTCGTGTTGTTGGCGGCCACCTGGTTCCTCTTCCGCTCCATTGAGACCGGCAAGGCCCGGTATTTCTTTCTGGCGGCACTGATGGTCGGCATCGGCTTCAATGTCAAAATGCTGGAAGCCTACCTTGCCGTACCGGCCATGGGCATTGTTTTTCTTATATTTTCCAAACAGAAGATCGGCAAACGGATCCTCACGGCCATCGTAGGCATCGGCATCATGCTCGCGGTTTCTCTCTCGTGGACGGTGGCGGTAGACCTCACGCCCGCGTCCGAACGCCCGTATGTGGGCAGCTCTACCAACAACACCGTTTGGGAGCTCATCACGGGCCACAACGGAGCGGAACGGCTGTTCGGGCAGGGCGGCGGCACGGGCGGCATGGGCGGGCCCGGCGGACAAAACGGCGGCAGCACGAACAACAACAATGCCGGCGGGCAGAACGGCGGCATGGGCGGGCCCGGCGGACAAAACGGAAACGCCACCAATAACAACAATGCCAACGGCGGCAACACAAACAACAACGCCGGCGGGCAGAACGGCGGTACGGGCGGCTTTGGCGGGCCCGGCGGACAAAACGGAAACACCGCCAATAACAACAATGCCAACGGCGGCAGCACGAACAACAACGCCGGCGGGCAGAACGGCGGCACAGGCGGCAGGCCCGGCGGCACGGGCGGCATGAGCGGCAATGGCAACGACATCGGCACCGCCGGCATGTTCCGTCTGTGGGGCAGCACCATGTACGGGCAGGCGTCCTGGCTCATCATCCTTGCTCTCTTCGGCATCGCAGCCTGCGCAAGCAGATCGACCTGGAAAAAACGGAACGAAAAAGCAGCCATGATTCTTTATTGGGCGCTGTGGCTGGGCACTATGGTCGGATTCTTCAGCTTCGCCAGCTTCTTCCACCGGTACTACCTCTGCATCCTCGCACCGGGCATCGCCGGGCTGGCTGGCATCGGCCTGGTGCAAATGTTCAAGGCATTCCGCGATCGGCAGGGTTGGAAACAATGGCTGCTGCCCGCCTCCCTGGCGGCTATGTTCGTCTCCGAGACCGTCTACATCTCCGGCTACCCGGCGCTGCGCGGGTGGATGATCCCGCTTATGGCGGTGCTGACGGGCGCGGCTCTCATCGGCCTGTTCCTGCCACGCATCCTTCCCCGGCTGCGCCGCGCAAATCTGATCCGGCTGATCGCAACCGGCTGCATGCTGGCAGCCATGCTGACGGGACCGCTCTACTGGTGCCTGACAGTAGTGTGGTATCCGCCCATCAACAGCACCATGCCGTATGCAGGACCGGAACTGGCCACCGACACCCAAACAGCGGGCATGACCACCAACCAGGAAAACCTCACCACGGCCGACAGCGGCACCAAAGCGCTGGAAACCTATTTGGTAGCGCATTATAAAGCCGGCAGCTATCTGGTAGTGGCGGCCAGAGCCGACGATGTGGCGGCGTTCATCGTGGACACCGGACTCCCGGCCGTAGCATACGGCGGGTTCCTCGGTTCGGACAACGGCATCACCCTCTCGGAGCTCAAGAAGCTGGTCAAGGAGGGCAAGGTCACATATTTCCTGCTTTCCGACAGCAGCGGAGCAGGCATGAGCTCCAGTTCGGAGATCACCTCCTATGTAAAAGCGAACGCAACCCTCGTCAACGCATCTGCATACGGAAGCACCTCGACTTCCGGTTCTTCCTCCAATGGTGTATCCGGCGCTTCGCTCTATCTGTTTAAATAAACCGGAACAAACCACGCACAAACAGACAGCAGCCATGCCCTCAAGGCATGGCTGCTGTTTTATGATTCCTCTTTGGCCTGCTGTTCGCGCTCCAGCGCCTTGATGACCAGTTGTGCCGCCAACTCGCGTGGCAGACGTTTGTCCATACTCAGTTTCTGGATATATCGGTGCGCCTGCGGTTCGGTCCACCCTTTCTGCTGCACCAGCATCAGCTTGGCGCGGTCGAGCGTACCGCCGCCTTCCGCCACCTTCATCACCAGACGGATAGCCTGTATCAGCGCATCTTTGGTCAAGGGGTTTGCCAAAATGGTCACGCCGCTGCCGTCCAGCACCTCATGCGCCTCAAACAACGTGCCCCGGTCGATGACGATCATCACACCGGCCACGCCGCTCTGTGACAGTTCCAGTGCGAGGTCCAGCGTGTTTTCATCCGGCAGCTTGCCTGCCAGCAACACCGCCTCCATCTCATGCATGGACGTTTTGCGGCGCGCTTCCGCGCCGGAGGTGGCGACGATGGGATGGATCGCGATCGACGAAGCGATCAGATCACAAAGATTTTTGCAGAAAGCACGCTGTCCACACACGACAAGCATCCCGTCACTCAATCTACACCCTCCAAATGTACGTTTTGTGTGGCGCGGGTGAGCCGTTGCACCCGCTTCCTCTTCTCAATAGATAGACAGGTAACGGCCTGTTTCCCAGGGGTGCACCGTTTCACAGTATGAATCCCACTCGGCCCGTTTGGTGCTCAGATAGCTGCGGAACGCATGTTCGCCCAGAATTTCCCGTAGCAGCGCATCCTGCTCCAATGCGTCCAGCGCCTCGCCAAGCGTGGCGGGCAGGCGCTCGATACCCGCTTCCCGGATGGCGCGCGGACTCATATCCTGAATGTTGGCTTTCATCTCCGGCGGCGGTGTAATCTGTTTCTCAATGCCTTCCATCCCCGCGCCGAGCAACGCGGCCAGCGACAGATACGGGTTACAGGCGGGATCCGGGCTGAGCAGTTCGACGCGTGCGCGCCCGTCTTTGAAATACGGCACACGGATGAGCGGCCCGCGGTTTTTGCGCGCCCACAGGATATAGGCAGGCGCCTCGGTGCCGGGCACCAGACGTTTGTAGGAGTTGACCAGCGGATTGCACAGGGCGGTCAGGCCGCGAATATGCTTCATGATGCCGCCGATAAAATAATAGCCCTCTTTGGAAAGGCCCAGTTCGTCGTTTGGATCGGCCAAAACGTCTTGTTCTCCCCGCACCAGCGACATATTGATGTGCATACCGGAACCGGCCTCATTATGCAACGGCTTGGGCATGAACGTGGCATGCAGGCCGTGTTTCTGCGCAATGATCTTGACCACCATGCGGAACGTCTCGATGTTGTCCGCCGTTTTGAGTGCATCATCATACCGGAAATCAATTTCATGCTGTCCGGCAGCCACCTCATGGTGGCTGGATTCCACCAAAAAGCCCATGTTCTCCAGCGACAGGCAGACCTCCCGCCGGGCGTTTTCGCCCAGATCGATAGGCGCCAGATCGAAATAACCGGCTGTGTCGTGCGTCTGGGTGGTGGGCAGGCCATGCTCGTCGGTGTGGAACAGGAAAAATTCACATTCCGGTTCCACTAAGAACATATAGCCTTTGGCGGCGGCTTTGGCGACCATCTTTTTGAGAATATAGCGCGGATCACCCGCAAACGGCGTGCCGTCCTGCGAAAGCACATCACAGATAAAACGCACCACTTTCCCCTGCTGGGGCCGCCACGGAAAAATATTCAGCGTATCCAGCTCGGGCACCAGCAGCATCTCGGATTCTTCGGAGCGGGAAAACCCGTCCACCGCATACCCGTCGAACAAAACGCCGTCCAGCGCACTTTCCAGATTGGAGTAGTTGATGGCGATGTTTTTCATGATGCCGCTGATATCGGTAAACTGAAAACGAATAAATTTCACATCGTTTTCTTCCATGAACTGGAACACATCTTCGCGATCCAAATCGATTCCTCCCAGCCAACAGGCAGACCCGTTTTTCCCTCTCGGACAAATAAACTCCTTCTATAATAAAATACTTTTCCTGTTTTCGCAACCTTTTCTATGGTATAATGGCAATTGGTTGCCGGAACCATCCGGCAGAACGTGAAAACCGTGCGGCAACGCACGAACGGAAGGTGATCCTATGGCAAAAATCGGCGTACTGTCGGCCATGCCGGTCGAAATTGAGAGCATCATCCAAAAATGCGGTGCCAAACCGCTCTCCACTCCGCATTTCTATAAAGTGTGGGAAGGCACATATGGAAACAATACCGTCCTGTTTGCGTGCAGCGGCATCGGCAAAGTGAACGCGGCGGCCTGCGCCCAGCACCTTATCGACGCGTTCGGGGTAGACTGCATCATCAATATGGGCATTGCGGGCGGCATTGCCAAAGACCTGCACACCCTCGATGTGGTCATCGGGAACGAGGTTTTCTACCACGATTTTAACCCGGCCTCCCTGTTGGAAAAATACTATCCATTCCAGGCGCGCTTCACCTGCGATGCGCGCCTGGCGGAGATTGCCCGGAACGTCTGCACAGCCACACCGGAAGTGGAGTGCTTTCGCATGGGGGATATTGCGTCCGGCGACTGCTTTGTGGAAGCAGGCGAGACCAAAGCACTTATCCGTGAACTGGGCGGTGTGTGCTGCGAGATGGAGGGCGCCGCCATCGGGCACGTATGCTTCCTCAACGAAGTACCGTTTCTGATCGTGCGCACCATCTCCGATCTGGCAGACGAAACCGCGCCCATCACCTATGAGGAATTTGAACAGAAAGCCTCCGTCCAGTCCAACCATGTGGTGGAAGGCATCCTGAAGGCCATCTGAGAAACGCGGAAAGCAGAGGGCCCACCCAGTGAGAAGAAACGACCGTGAAGTGACCGATCCGGACGAACAAATCGCCATCATGCAACGCTGCGATGTCTGCCGCCTGGCTTTTTTTGATGCGGACAGCCCATATATCGTGCCGATGAATTTCGGATTTGAGCAGGCCTGCGACACACTCCTGCTCTATTTTCATTGCGCCAAAACCGGCAAAAAGCTGGACTGCCTTGCGGCAGACCCGCGGGTGTCCTTTGAGATGGATGGTGCACACCGCCTGCTGGAAGCAGATTCGGCATGCGGCTATAGCATGGAATATGAGAGCGTGATCGGCCGGGGTACCGCCCGACTGCTGGGCGATGCCGAAAAAGCGCATGCGCTCCAGTGCATCATGCGGCACTACCGGCCCGGCAAGACCTTTGTGTTTGACCTGCGGATGATGGACGCCGTCGCGGTGTTTCAGGTGTCGGTGCAGTCCCTGACGGCGAAACGGCTGAAGAAATAGGCCTGTTTTGTGCGGTATAAGAAATCACCCGCTGTTCAACTGTAGAACAGCGGGTGATGTTTGTCTTACGATCTGCGGTCTTGCTTTTTACCTTCTTCTTTTGCCCAGCGGCCTTCTTCGGCATTTTCACCGATCTGGTCGCCCGCCGGTGCGGGGGTATGTCCCTTTTGCCTGGTGCCGCCGTTTTGCTTGCGCTCAAATTTATCCGGCATTGTGTTTGCTCCTTTCGCATGGGGTGCTCGTTCTGCGGGTAGTTTGCACGGTGCAGGGGCAAATATGCATGCGAAAGCGCATTTGGATACAAAACAAACCGCCCTTTTCCAAAACGCGCCGCTGGCATTTTGGAAAAGGGCGGATAGCAACAAAAAGATCAGATCAGTTCAATGATGGCCATTTCCGCCGCGTCGCCGCGCCGGGGGCCGATTTTGTAAATGCGGGTGTAACCGCCGCTTACCTCTTTATATTTCGGGCCGAGTTCGTCGATCACCTTTTTGGATACCGCTTCTTTGGTGATGAACGAGTAGATCTGCCGTTTGGAATGGAGATCCGTCTCTTTGCCAAGCGTGATCATTTTTTCGGCGAGCGAACGGACTTCTTTGGCTCTAGCCAGCGTGGTTTCGATCTTGCCGTTTTCCAACAGGAACGTCACCATGGCTCTGAGCATGGCCAAACGATGGTCTGTCGATCTGCCAAGTTTTCTGGTTCCGGGCATTGCACTCACTCCTTTTTGTGCGCGACGAGGGACTTATTCCTCATCCCTTTTTAAAGAAAACCCAAGGGAATTGAGCTTGCTGATGACTTCTTCCAGCGATTTGCGGCCAAGGTTGCGCACCTTCATCATATCGTCTTCCGTGCGGTTGATGAGGTCTTCCACCGTATTGATGCCCGCGCGCTTGAGGCAGTTGAACGACCGCACCGAAAGGTCCAACTCCTCAATCGTCATCTCCAGCACTTTTTCCTTGCTCTTATCGTCTTTCTCGACCATGATCTCGGTGGACTGCGTTTCCGCGCAGAGCGCCACAAACAGGCCCAGATGTTCGTTGAGGATCTTCGCGCCGATGGACACCGCTTCCTTTGCGGAAATGGTGGCGTCCGTCCAGACTTCAAGCGTGAGCTTGTCATAGTCGGTAATCTGGCCGACGCGCGTGTTCTCCACCGCATAGTTCACTTTGAGCACCGGCGTATAGATGGAGTCCACCGGGATAACCCCGATGGCGGGCTGGAGGTTTTGCTTGTTGCGCTCGGCCGCGACATAGCCGCGCCCCTTATCCAGTGTGATCTCCATATACAGTTTGGCACCCGCCGCCAGCGTGGCAATGTGCATGTTGGGGTCCAAAATCTCCACTTCGGAATCGGTTTTGATGTCCCCGGCGGTCACTTTGCATTCGCCTTCGGCGTCGATATATACAACCTTTGGGCCGTCGCTGTGCAGCTTGGCCGTAAGGCCCTTGATGTTGAGGATGATTTCGGTGACGTCTTCTTTAACGCCCGGCACGGTGGAAAACTCATGCTGCACGCCGTCGATCTTGACCTGTGTCACCGCCACGCCCGGAAGCGAGGAAAGCAGCACACGACGCAGGCTGTTGCCCAGCGTCGTACCATAGCCGCGCTCCAGCGGCTCCACCACAAAGCGGCCATAAGAACCGTCTGACGTGAGCTCCGCTGTTTCGATCCTCGGCTTCTCAATTTCAATCATGAACAACCCTCCTGACGGTTAGGCGCAAACGCGCCCGCATCGATTCCTGAAAACCGGCCGCGCCGGTTGCCCGGCAGGGCGGTCCGCTGTGCTTTGCCGCGCTGCGGCAAAGCTGCGAGGGCATCGCCTTACTTGGAATACAGCTCGACGATGAGATGCTCTTCAACCGACAGGTCGATGTCTTCGCGGTTGGGCAGCACGGCTACTGTGCCCGAAAGGGCCTCGCGGTTGATTTCCAGCCACTTGGGAATCGGGCGGGAAGCATTGGCTTCCACCACACTCTTGATGAATTCGTTGGTGCGGCTGCCTTCTTTGACGGCGACCACATCGCCGACCCGCACGCGCATGGACGGGATATTGGCTTTTTTGCCATTGATGGTGAAGTGGCCGTGGCGCACCATCTGGCGGCTCTGAGCGTGCGAGCTGGCAAAGCCGAGACGGTAGACCACGTTATCCAGACGAAGCTCCAGAAGACGCAACAGATTCTCACCGGTGATGCCGGGCTTGGACTCGGCAATTTCGAAGTAGTGGCGGAACTGGCGCTCCAGCACGCCGTAATAGCGGCGGGCTTTCTGTTTGGCGCGCAGCTGGATGCCGTACTCGGAGACTTTCTTGCGGTCCTGGCCATGCTGGCCCGGCGCGTAGCTGCGGCGGCCCACCGAACATTTATCCGAATAGCAGCGCTCGCCTTTCAGGAACAGTTTCTGGCCTTCGCGGCGGCAGAGTTTGCAAACGGAATCCGTATATCTTGCCATTGTATTCAAACACCTCCTGTTTCTGAATCAAACGCGACGCCGTTTCGGAGGACGGCAGCCGTTGTGTGGGATGGGCGTGACATCCTTGATCATGTTCACTTCCAGACCCGCGGCCTGCAAGGCACGAATGGCCGCTTCACGGCCGGCGCCCGGGCCCTTGACGAAGACTTCGATGGTTTTCATGCCATGCTCCATCGCCACTTTGGCGGCGGTTTCGGCCGCCATCTGCGCGGCGAACGGGGAGCTTTTGCGGGAACCGCGGAAGCCCAGGCCGCCCGCGCTTGCCCAGGAGATCGAATTGCCCTGGGTATCGGTAATGGTGACGATGGTGTTGTTGAACGTCGACTGGATGTGCGCGGCGCCGCGGTCGATGTTTTTGCGCTCACGGCGTTTGCGGGTGGCGGTAGCGCCCTTTTTATTGGCAACAGCCTTGTTGGCCATTCAATATCCCTCCCTGATTATTTCTTCTTATTCGCAATGGTCTTCTTCGGACCTTTGCGCGTGCGTGCGTTCGTTTTGGTGCGCTGGCCGCGGACGGGCAGGCCCTTGCGATGGCGCACGCCCCGGTAACAGCCGACTTCCACCAGACGTTTGATGTTCAGCGCGACACGGCGGCGCAGGTCGCCTTCGATGGTGTACTCTTTGTCGATGATATCACGCAGCAGGGAGACCTGTTCTTCGGTCAAATCCTTGACACGGATGTCGGGATTTATACCGGTGGCTTTGATAATGTCGTCCGCTGATTTGCGGCCGATGCCGAAAATATACGTCAAACCGATCTCCACCCGTTTTTCGTTGGGCAGATTCACGCCGGCTATACGAGCCATATGGTTACACCTCCATTGTTTTCCGGCAGATCAGCCCTGCCGCTGTTTATGCTTGGGATTTTCGCAAATGACCATGATGCGCCCCTTGCGTTTGATAACCTTGCATTTTTCGCACATGGGCTTTACCGAAGGCCTTACTTTCATCTTACGGTTCCTCCCTTTCGGATGGACACGGCCGCGGAGCGGCCGTCGCGTTGAACGGTTATTTCGAGCGCCAGGTGATGCGCCCGCGGGTCAAGTCGTATGGGGACATTTCCACGGTGACTTTGTCTCCCGGCAAGATGCGGATATAGTTCATGCGCAGTTTGCCGGAGATGTGTGCCAGAATCATGTGATTATTGGGAAGCTCCACCTGAAACATCGCGTTGGGCAGCGCTTCTCTCACAATACCTTCAAGCTCGATCATGTCGTCTTTGGACAAGCTAAATTCCTCCCCCGGAAACCGCAGCCGCATCGGCGCCGAATGCACCGAGCGCTTTCCTGATCTGGCGATTGGTCGCCCTGCCCGCATCCGGCAGGTCCAGACGGCCTACCACCTGCAAATGCTTGCACTTTTTGCGTTTGGGTTTTTCCGTTTTGCGGCGTTTGCCGTCCGCTATGAGCGCATGGCTGTCGTCTGCAAAATCAATCACGGCAAAGGTGCCGCCCTTGTCGTGCCCGGCCAGGGAGAGCACGACGCTTCCGGTCTGTATCTCCATGAAACCTCCCCCATCACGGGGCCGTAAGAATCACGGGGCCGTTTTCCGTGATGGCGACGGTGTGTTCAAAATGTGCCGACAGGCTGCCGTCCACCGTGGTGACCGTCCAGCCGTTTTGCAGGGTACGGACTTCCTTTGCGCCCTGATTGATCATGGGCTCGATCGCGATTACCATGCCCGGAACAAGCCTTGCGCCATGTCCCACGCGCCCATAGTTGGGAACATCCGGCTCCTCATGCATGTCTTCTCCCACGCCGTGCCCCACATAAGGGCGCACCACCGAAAAGCCGCGCGCCTCCACATAGGACTGCACCGCATGGCCGATATCGCCGACGCGGTTGCCGGGCTTTGCCGCCCGGATACCTTCAAACAGACTCTCGCGGGTGGCGTCCAGCAGCGCCTGCGCCTCGTCGCTGATCGTGCCGGCCGGAAACGTCCATGCATTGTCGCCGTTGAAACCCTCGTAAATAGCGCCCACATCGATGCTGACGATGTCGCCATTCTGGATCTTGTGCTTTTTGTCCGGGATGCCGTGGATGACTTCGTTGTTGACCGAGATGCACGCGGTAGCCGGGAACCCGCCGTATCCGAGGAACGACGGTTTGGCACCCGCCCGGACAATGAATTCATGCATGATATGATCCAGATCTGCGGTGGTGATGCCGGGTTCGACATGCTTGCCGCCCTCCAGCAGGGCCAGCTGAGAGATCCGGCCGGCCTCCCGCATTTTTTGAAGCTGATGCTCGTTTTTCAGAATGATCATGACCGGCCTTCTAACGTTTGCAGGGTCAGGCGGGTGGTATCGGCGATATCCTCCTGCCCCTCCACCACGGAAAGTTTATCTTGCTTGGCATAATATGCCTTGACCGGCTCGGTCTGCGTGTGGTAGACCTCCAGGCGCGCCTTGACGGTCTCGGGCGCATCGTCGGCGCGCTGCACCAGCCTGCCGCCGTCCGCGTCGCAGATACCTTCCGTTTTCGGCGGACGGTATTCGGTGTGATAGGACGTGCCACAGATCTCACAGACCCGGCGGCCCGCCATGCGCGCCACGATGCGTTCGTCCGGCACGTCGATCTCCAACACGGTGTCGATCCGCACGCCCATTTGATCGAGCGCCTCGGCCTGCGGCACCGTGCGCGGGAAACCGTCGAGGATAAAGCCGTTCTGATACGCCGGCTCTTTCAGCTTTTCCTGGATCATGCCCACCAGGACGGCGTCGGGCACCAGTTTGCCCGCATCCATATAGGCCTTGGCTTCCAGGCCGAGCTTCGTGCCGTTTTTCACCGCTTCGCGCAGCATGTTGCCGGTGGAAATGGTGGGAATGTGGAAATGTGCACAGATGTTTTCTGCCTGCGTGCCCTTGCCGGCGCCCGGGGCTCCCAATAGGATCAGGTTCATTGTTGCCTCCCGTCTGGGCCGGTGGCGGTCGTGCCGCCGGTCGTCCGTGTTACTCAAGGAATCCCTTGTAATGCCGCATCATCATCTGCGACTCGAGCTGCCGCTGCGTGTCCAGCGCCACGCCCACCAGGATGAGCAGGCTGGTGCCGCCGAGCGCGATGTTCAGGCCCGCGCCCGCCGAAAGCGCGATGGGCAGTACGGCCACCAGACCGAGGAAGACCGCCCCGATGAGCGTCACGCGCGAGATGACGCGCTGGATATAATCGGCGGTGGGTTTACCCGGAC
This sequence comes from Ethanoligenens harbinense YUAN-3, assembly GCF_000178115.2. Taxonomy (NCBI): domain Bacteria; kingdom Bacillati; phylum Bacillota; class Clostridia; order Eubacteriales; family Oscillospiraceae; genus Ethanoligenens; species Ethanoligenens harbinense. The sequence continues at coordinate 408,827 of NC_014828.1, read as the reverse complement.
GGATACCCGGGATGCCGCCGTTGTTTTTACGAAGGTTGTTAGAAATTTCAAAGGGGTTGTATTGGATGGCGACATAGAAGAAGTTAAAGAGAATGATGAGAACGAAATAGACCACCGCGTAGAGCCACGATGTATAGCCAAACCAGGTGAACACCTTGTAAACAGTGGACGTCTTGGGAAGGAAACCGCCGATGATGGACGGGATGCTCACGATGGAAGACGCGAAGATGATCGGCATGACGCCGGACATCGTCACTTTAATGGGAATATAAGAGCTCTGCCCGCCGTACATCTTACGGCCGACCACGCGTTTGGCATACTGCACCGGGATGCGGCGCTCGGCGTCGTTCATGAACACGATGGCGACCACCACGAAGAGCCCCAGCACCACGAGCAGCGGGATGAGCACATGATACTGCCCGCCGATCTGCCAGTATTTCGAGATGGCGCTGCCGATGGACGGGCCGCGGCTGACGATACCGGCAAAAAGCAGAATGGAAATGCCGTTGCCGATGCCTTTGTCGTTGATCTGTTCACCAAGCCACATCATCAGGCAGCTGCCCGCCGTGAACACCGCCACAATGACGGCTGCGGAAAACACGGCGGAAAAACCTGTGTTATACTCGGTGATGCCGTAACCCCGCAGATAAAAATACATGCCGAGGCCCTGCCCAAGGCCGAGGATCATGGTGAAATAGCGGGTGATACTGTTGAGTTTTTTACGCCCTACTTCGCCTTCCTTACTCAAGCGCTCCAAGGCCGGAATGGCCACGGTGAGCAACTGGATGATGATGGTGGCGTTGATATAGGGCGTGACGGACATGGAAAAGATGGTGGCGCGCGAAAGGGCGCCGCCAGTGAGGATGTCGATATATCCCATAAGGCTATTGCCGCCGCTGGCTATTTCGTTATGCAGCGCGGTCAGGTTCAGATAGGGAACCGTGATGGCCGCGCCGATACGGAAGATGACGATGACAAGCAACGTATAGAGCAGCTTTTTGCGCAGTTCGGGCGATCTCCATGCATTACGGAACGTATCAAACATCTCAAATCACCTCGGTGGTTCCGCCGGCCGCTTCGATTTTCTGCTTTGCGGCTTCGGAAAAAGCGGAAGCTTTGACGGTGAGCTTCTTGGTCAGCTCACCCTGGGCGAGCACTTTCACGCCGTAGGGAGCCTTTTTGACCAGTCCGGCTTCTTTGAGCGCCGCTGCGTCCACCACCGCACCGTCCTCAAACACGTTGAGGGCCTGCACATTGACGTGCGCATAGGGCTTGGCGAAGATGTTGGTAAAACCGCGCTTCGGGATACGGCGCACAAGGGGCATCTGGCCACCTTCAAAACCGGGGCGCACGCCGCCGCCGCTTCTGGCTTTCTGGCCCTTATGGCCCTTGCCGGACGTTTTGCCGTTGCCGGAACCGATGCCGCGGCCTACGCGGAACGCGTCTTTGGACGCGCCTTCGGCGGGCGAGAGTTCATACAGCTTCATGGGCTTCGCACCTCCTTTTTATGCTTCCACTACCTCGACGAGATAGCTGATCTGATTGATTTTGCCCCGCGTCTGGGGGTTATCCGGCTGCGTGACCTCATCGCGGATCTTACGCAGGCCAAGCGCGTGCGCGGTGGCGATATGGGACGCTTTTCTGCCACTCAGGCTTTTGAGCAGCGTGATTTTCAGTTCTGCCATGATGGCTGCTCCTCCTTAGCCCAGGATTTCCTTGACGGTTTTGCCCCGGATCTCGGCGACCCGCTCGGCGCCCCGGATGCTCTTGAGCCCCTGGATGGTCGCGCGGACCACATTGCAGGGGTTATTGGAGCGCAACGCTTTGGTGCGGATGTCTTTGATACCGGCCACTTCAACCACGGCGCGCACAGGGCCGCCGGCGATCACGCCGGTACCGGGGGCGGCGGGTTTGAGCAGCACGCGGCCCGCGCCGAACGCGCCGACGATCTCGTGCGGGATGGTGGTGCCTTTGAGCGCCACCGTGAAGAGGTTTTTCTTCGCGTCTTCGATGCCCTTGCGGATCGCGTCGGGCACCTCGCCTGATTTACCAATGCCGAAACCGACTTTGCCTTTGCCGTCGCCCACGACGACCAGCGCGGCAAACTTGAAGATACGGCCGCCCTTTACCGTTTTGGAAACACGGTTGATTGCGACGACCTTTTCATTCAGATCGGATTCTTCTCTATTATTAGAACGAAAATTATTCCGTGCCAAAGCCATCCCTCCTCAATCAGAACTTCAGGCCGCCCTCACGGGCGCCATCTGCGAGTTCTTTGATACGGCCATGATAGACAAATCCGCCGCGGTCGAACCGCACTTCGATAATGCCTTTTTCCGCCGCTTTTTTGGCGATTGCAAGGCCGACTTTTTTGGCCGCCTCTTTGTTTCCGCCCGTTCCTTCGAAATCTTTATCCATCGTGGATGCGGCGACAAGCGTCACGCCCGCGACATCGTCGATGACCTGCGCGTAGATGTGATGGAGGGAGCGGAATACGTTCAGACGCGGACGCTCGGCGGTGCCGGAAATCTTTCCGCGCACACGCTTATGCCGCCGCAGCCGTGCTTTGTTGTTGTCGGGTTTGTTGATCATAATGGCTTCTCGCTCCTTCCTTATTTCTTACCGCCCTTACCGGCTTTACCTTCTTTGCGGTGAATGACTTCGTCCGCATACTTGACGCCTTTGCCCTTATAAGGTTCGGGCGGACGTTTTTCACGGAGTTCCGCGGCAAACTGGCCGACCTGCTGTTTGTCCGGGCCATGCACGATGATCTTATTGGGCGCGGGCACGTCGATGGTGATGCCCGGCACCTCCTCAACGATGACCGGATGGGAATAGCCGAGATTGAAGGTCACTTTTTTACCCTGCTTGGCGGCACGGTAACCGACACCGTTGATTTCGAGTTCCTTGTGGTACTCTTCGACCACGCCGTGCACCATGTTGGCGACGAGCGAGCGGGTGAGACCGTGCAACGCGCGGTGTTCCTTCTCATCATCGGGGCGGGTGATGTGGATAACGCTGCCCTCGATGGTGATCTTGATATCGGGATGGAACGACTGAGTCAGTTCGCCTTTGGGGCCTTTCACGATGACCGTGTTGCCTTCCGCCAGCGTGACGTTTACGCCGTTCGGTATTTCAATCGGCTGTTTACCGATACGCGACATACAAAACCCTCCTTACCACACAAAGGCCAGCACTTCGCCGCCCACGTTTTCCTTGCGCGCCTCGCGGTCGGTCATGATGCCCTTGGAGGTGGAAACGATGGCGATGCCAAGGCCTTTCATCACTTTCGGCATGTCCTCGCAGTTTGCGTACATGCGCAGGCCGGGTTTGGAGACCCGGCGCAGACCCGTGATGACATGGGACTTGCTCGGGCCATATTTCAAGTTGATGCGGATAGTGCCCTGCTTATTATCTTCTATAACGGTATAATTCCGGATATACCCCTCGTCGAGCAGAATACGGGCGATGGCCTTCTTCAAATTGGACGCGGGGATATCGACGGTATCATGCTTAGCCGAATTTGCATTGCGGATGCGGGTAAGCATATCGGCGACGGTATCGGTGACTTGCATGCGTCGAAACCTCCTTTCGAGCTGTATTACCAGCTGGCCTTTTTCACACCGGGAATCTCGCCTTTGTAGGCAAGATTGCGGAAGCAGATACGGCAGACGCCGTATTTACGGAGATAGGCGTGCGGCCGGCCGCAGATTTTGCAACGGTTATAGCTCCGGGTGGAGAATTTCGGCGTCCTCTGCTGCTTGATTTTCATTGATAACTTTGCCACAACACAACCCCCTTATTTACGGAACGGCGCGCCGAACAGGGTGAGCAGTTCTCTTGCTTCCTCGTCGGTCTGCGCGGTGGTCACAAAAATAACATCCATGCCACGCACTTTATCCACTTTATCATAATCGATTTCCGGGAAGATCAACTGCTCTTTCAGGCCAAGCGCGTAGTTGCCGCGGCCGTCGAACGAGTTGGGGTTGATGCCTCGGAAGTCGCGCACGCGCGGCAGAGCCGTGTTGAACAGGCGGTCGATGAACTCATACATCCTGTTCTGGCGCAGCGTAACCTTCACGCCGATGTTCATGCCCTCGCGCAATTTGAAGTTTGCAACAGACTTGCGGGCCTTGGTCACCACCGGCTTCTGGCCGGTGATCATGCCGATCTCTTCCATCACCGCGTCGATGGCCTTGGCATTGTCGCGCGCGTCTCCGCAGCCGACGTTGATAACCACTTTCTCGATTTTGGGGATCTGCATCACGCTTTTATAATTGAACTTCTTCATTAGCGCAGGAGCGATTTCGTTTTTATAGGTTTCTCTGAGTCTGGCCATGTGCTATCCTCCTGAAACTCACAGAGTTGCGCCGCATTTGCGGCACACTCTGGTCTTGGTCCCGTCCTCGGCGATGGTGTGGCCGATACGGGTGGGTTTTCCGCACTTGGGGCAGACGATCATGACCTTGCTGGCATACAGTGCGCCCTCGGCTTTGACAATGCCGCCCTGCTCACCCATTTTGCGCGGCTTGACATGCTTGGTGACCATGTTGCGGCCTTCCACGATGACCTTGCCTTCTTTGGGGCTCACTTCGAGCACTTTGCCCTGTTTGCCGCGATCCTTACCGGAAATGACCTGCACGGTGTCGCCTTTTTTGACGTGCACTTTGCTCATAACAATTGCGCCTCCCATCAAAGCACTTCGGGAGCAAGGCTGAGGATCTTGAGATATTCCTTCTCGCGCAGTTCCCTCGCCACCGGCCCGAAAATGCGGGTGCCCCGTGGGGTTTTATCTTCTTTTATGATGACCGCGGCGTTTTCGTCAAAGCGGATGTGCGTGCCGTCCAGCCGGCCCACGCCTTTGACGGAACGGACGATGACGGCTTTCACCACGTCGCCTTTTTTCACAACGCCGCCGGGTGTTGCTTTTTTGACCGAAGCCACGACGATATCGCCGATGTTGGCATAGCGCCGACGGGAGCCGCCGAGCACACGGATGCACATCAGTTCCTTCGCGCCGGTGTTATCTGCCACTTTCAGATACGTTTGCTGTTGAATCACGGTGCCGCCTCCTTCCTAAACGGATGACTTATTTCGCTCTTTCGAGGATCTTGACCAGACGCCAGCGCTTGTCTTTGGAGAGCGGGCGGGTCTCAGTGATGGAAACGCGGTCGCCGATTTTGGCTTCGTTGTTCTCATCATGGGCTTTCAGGCGCAGCGTGCGCTTGATGATCTTTTTATACAGCGGGTGCTTGACGTTGTCCTCAATGGCAACCACCAGCGTTTTGTCCATTTTATCACTCACCACGCGGCCCACGCGGGTTTTGCGCAGTGTGGTTCTTTCGCTCATGGATGTTCCTCCTTCCAAAGCCTTAGGCGCCTTCGCGCATTTCCGTTTCGCGCAACACCGTTTTGATGCGGGCAATGTCCTTCTTCACGGCCTTGATCCGCATGGGGTTCTCCAGCTGGTTGATGGCGAGTTGGAAACGAAGGTTGAAAAGCTCAGCTTTGAGGTCCTTGAGCTGGCTGTTGAGGTCTTCGACCGATTTGGTCCGGATCTCCTGTGCTTTCATGACTGCTCACCATCCGTTTCTTCCTTCTTAACAAACTTGCATTTGATGGGCAGTTTGTACATCGCAAGGCGGGTGGCTTCGCGGGCGATTTCCTCGGACACGCCGCCAATCTCGAACAGGATACGGCCGGGTTTCACCACGGCCACCCAGTATTCGGGAGAGCCTTTACCGGAGCCCATGCGGGTCTCGGCCGGCTTCTCGGTGATGGGCTTGTGCGGGAATATCTTGATCCAGACCTGGCCGCCGCGCTTGGTGAAACGGGTCATGGCGATACGGGCGGCTTCGATCTGGTTGGACGTGATCCACGCCGGCTCCAGCGCCTGGATGCCGTACTCGCCGTAGGTGACGGTATTGCCGCGCAGGGCCCGGCCGGTGAGACGGCCGCGCTGCTGACGGCGGAACTTGACGCGTTTGGGCATCAGCATTACTGCTCTCCCCCTTCCTTGGGTGCTCTGCGGACTTCCGGCAAAACCTCGCCCTTGTAGATCCAGACTTTTACGCCGATGCGGCCGTAGGTGGTCTTCGCTTCGGAAAACCCATAGTCGATATCGGCGCGGAGCGTCTGCAGGGGGATGGTGCCTTCGTGGTAGTGCTCCACGCGCGCGATCTCGGCGCCGCCCAAGCGACCTGCGACGGTGACTTTGATGCCCTTGGCACCCAGTTTCATGGCGCGGCCGATGGACTGCTTCATGGCGCGACGGAACGAAATACGTTTTTCAAGCTGCGCGGCAATGTTCTCGGCCACGAGCTGCGCGTTCACGTCCGGGCTGCGCACTTCCACGATATTGATGGAAACCGGCTTGCCCAGTCTGGCCTCGAGCTCGGTACGCAGCTTGTCGATCTCGACGCCGCCCTTGCCGATAACCATGCCGGGTTTTGCGCAGTGGATGTGAATGCGGACGCGGGAAGCGTCGCGTTCGATCTCGATGCGCGGGATGCCGGCTGAAAACAGTTTCTTTTTAAGGTAATTCCGCAGGTTGTAGTCCTCCACGAGGAGATCGCCGAAGACATTGTCCTTGGCAAACCAGCGGGAATCCCAGTCTTTGATAACGCCCACACGCAAACCGTGCGGATTGACTTTCTGGCCCATACTTTCCCTCCTCTTAAGCGTTTTTCGGTTCCGCAGCTTCCTCGAGCGCGATGGTCACATGGGACGTGCGCTTGAGGATGGGGAACGCGCGGCCGTGCGCTCTGGGACGGATCCGTTTGAGCATGGGGCCCGGGCAGACAAAGCACTCCGACACATACAGCCGGGAAACATCCATGGCGTGGTTGTTTTCGGCATTGGCGATGGCCGACTGGAGCAGTTTGATCAGGTATTCGCTGGCCGATTTCGGCGTGTGTTTCAAAATCGCGACGGCGACGTCAACCGGTTTGTTGCGGATGAGGTCGAGCACGATCTGAACCTTGCGGGGCGCGATACGCGCGTAGCGCAGGTGTGCAACTGCTGGCATGGGGTTCCTCCTTCCTGCATTATCTGGAATTGCTGACTTTAGAGCCGGAATGGCCCTTGAACGTACGGGTGGGGGCAAACTCACCGAGCTTGTGACCCACCATGTCCTCCGTGACATACACGGGCACATGCTTGCGGCCGTCGTGCACGGCGATGGTATGGCCGACAAATTCCGGGAAAATGGTGGACGCGCGGCTCCATGTCTTGAGCACGGTCTTCTCGCCGGATTTGTTCAGCGCCACAACGCGCTTCATCAGCGCTTCTTCTACATAAGGCGGTTTTTTCAAGCTTCTGCTCATACCGTAAAGGTCCTCCTTTCAGCACGCGGGCACGGGCCCGCGCAGAAATTATTTGCCGCCGCGGCGTTTGACGATGAATTTATCGGAAGCCAGCTTCTTCTTGCGGGTCTTGTAACCGAGGGTCGGCTTGCCCCACGGGGTAACCGGGCCGGGACGGCCGATCGGGGATTTACCCTCACCACCGCCGTGCGGATGGTCGTTCGGGTTCATGACGGAACCGCGGACGGTCGGGCGCCAGCCCATGTGGCGTTTGCGGCCCGCTTTACCGATCTTGACGTTCTCATGGTCGATGTTGCCGACCTGGCCGATGGTGGCGCGGCATTCCTGCGGCACGTTGCGCAGTTCGCCGGACGGCAGGCGGATGAGCGCCATGCCGTTCTCACGCGCCATCAGCTGGGCCATGATGCCCGCCGCGCGCGCAAGCTGGCCGCCTTTGCCGGGGTGCAGCTCGATATTGTGCACGAACGTACCGACCGGGATATCGGAAAGCGCCAGGCTGTTGCCGGGCTTGATGTCCGCTTCCTTGCCGGAGAGGACGGTGTCGCCCGCTTTGAGGCCGAGCGGTGCGAGGATATAGCGTTTCTCGCCGTCTTCATACTGGAGCAGGGCGATATAGGCCGAGCGGTTCGGATCGTACTCCACCGAAAGCACTTTGGCGGGCGCGTCGATCTTGTCGCGCTTGAAGTCGATGATGCGGTATTTCACGCGGTTGCCGCCGCCGCGATGGCGAACGGTGATGCGGCCGTAGCTGTTGCGGCCGGCGTGTTTGGGAAGGCTGACGAGCAGGCTCTTCTCCGGCTCCACTTTGGAAAGCTCCTCGAACGTGGGAACGGTCATGTTCCGCCGTGCCGGGGAAGTGGGGCCATATTTTCTGATTGCCATTCTGGTTTCACTCCCTTTTCGTTACGGAACGTTACGCGAGGCCTTCAAAGAACTCGATGGCTTTCGAGCCTTCTTTGAGCGTGACGATGGCTTTCTTCCAGTCGGAGGTATAGCCGGTGCTGCGGCCCACCCGGCGGGAGCGTCCGCGCACACTGATGGTGTTCACCTTGGCGACCTGCACGCCGAACAGTTCTTCGACCGCTTTGGCAATTTCGACCTTGCCGGCTTCGGACGCGACACGGAAGGTGTAGATTTTGTTGGCGATGCCGGCCATGCTCTTTTCGGTGATGACCGGACGGATGATGACGTCCTGAGGCGCTTTCATTATGCGTACACCTCCTCGAGTGCGGCGACCGCGTCTTTGGAAATGAAGAACTTATTGCTGTCAAGCAGGTCGTATACATTCAGGCTGCCCGTGCTGGCGGTTTTCACGCCCGGGATGTTGCGCGCGCTCTTGACAAGGTTCTCGTTGACGCCCGCGGTGACGAACAGCGCTTTTTTGCTCGTTTCAAACTTGCTGAGGATCGTGACGACCTGTTTGGTCTTGATCTCCGGGAGGGAGATGGCGTCCAGCACCACGAGCTCCCCGGCGGCCAGTTTGGCCGAAAGCGCGGACTTGAGAGCAAGACGGCGCACTTTCTTGTTCACGGTGTAGGTATAGCTGCGCGGCTTGGGGCCGAGCGCAATCCCGCCGTGTTTCCACTGCGGCGCGCGGGTGGAACCCTGGCGCGCATGGCCGGTGCCTTTCTGGCGCCACGGCTTGCGGCCGCCGCCGGAAACCTCGGAACGGGTGAGCGTGGACTGAGTGCCCTGCCGCTGGTTGGCCAGGTAGTTGACTACCACGGTATGCAGCGCGGTTTTGTTCGGCTCGATGCCGAACACGGAATCGGCAAGCTCGATCTCTCCGACCTGCTCGCCCGCGATGTTGAATACTGTCGCTTTAGGCATTGCGCATCCTCCTTCCCTTAGGCTTTTTTGACGCTGTCGGCGAGTATGACGATACCGCCTTTGGGGCCGGGAATGGCACCTTTCAGCGCGATGAGATTGTTTTCGGCGTCCACCTTGACCACGTCAAGGTTCTGCACGGTCACACGTTCGTTGCCCATCTGCCCGGCCATTTTCTTGCCCTTGGGCACACGGGACATATTGGTGCTGGCACCCATGGAACCGACTTCGCGGTGCACCGGGCCGGTACCGTGGGTCATCTTCAGGCGGTGGTGGCCCCAGCGCTTGATAACGCCGGCGTAACCTTTACCTTTGCTGGTGCCGGCCACGTCCACGCGGTCGCCCGCGGCGAATACGTCCGCTTTGACGATGTCGCCGACGTTCAAGGCGCTCATGTCCTCCAGACGGAACTCGCGCAGTACGCGCTTGGACGCGACGCCCGCCTTCTCAAAGTGGCCTTTTTCCGGTTTGTTCAGCAGCTTTTCGCGCACTTCTTCAAAACCGAGCTGCACACTTTCATAGCCGTCGACCTCGACGGTCTTTTTCTGCACCACAACGCAGGGCCCGGCTTCGATGACGGTGACGGGAATAACGTTCCCGCGCTCGTCGAAGAGCTGGGTCATGCCGATTTTTTTACCGATGATGCCTTTTTGCATGGAACCTGCCTCCTTTGGTTATTGGTTGGCCTCACGGGGCACATGCCCCTTTGCCAACATGACCTGCGCCGCGGGCAAACCCGCGCGCCGGCAATGGAGAAAACCGTGTTTTCTCAGAGCTTGATCTCGATCTCGACGCCCGCCGGCAACTCAAGGCCCATCAGCGCGTCCACCGTCTTGGGCGACGGGCGCAGGATGTCGATGAGCCGCTTGTGGGTGCGGGTCTCGAACTGCTCGCGGCTGTCCTTGTACTTGTGCACCGCGCGCAGGATGGTCACGATCTCGCGGTCGGTCGGCAGCGGCACCGGGCCGGACACACGCGCGCCTGTGCGCTTCGCGGTCTCCACGATCTTCTCCGCCGACTGGTCGATGAGCTGATGGTCGTAACTCTTGAGCCTGATACGAATCTTTTCCTTTACTGCCATCTTGGTTCGCCTCCTTGAATAATCCGGTTGCCGCCGATGCGATAAAAATTGAACACACATCCGGGTGTTTCGTGACCGGATAATGAAAAACCGGATAGCTGCAGGGTGCAAATCTATCCGGGAAAATGTCGCATCGCTACGCAAGGGCGCGAAAAGCGCCCGGCGTCCACTATGGTACCGCCCGGTTTAAAATCGGACATACTCCACGAAAATTACCCGCGAAAACGCGGCAACCTCTCGCTTCAACGCATATCTGCGCGTTTTTTTCAGCGCGCCTATACAGTATAGCATAAACCCCACATTGTTGCAAGGAAATATGTTTTAGCCTGTTTATAGAAATATGGTGCACGTTTTTGTATGGTGTGCACAAATCTGCCTAGATACCCTACACTTGACCAGCGGGGATGCCTGCCCAACGCGCGAATGTGCCGAATGTCATACCGGATCGTGACGTTTGGCATGTTCCAACCACTGGGTATCTCCTTTATAATACACTTGCAAGCCAATCATTCCGCTTCTGTCAGGGGGGTCTGTTATGAATCCGCAAATCTTCATTGCCATTTCCCTGTTCGTGATCATCCTCATGTTTTTAAGTGTCGCGCGAGGCAAAGTAAAGCGCTTCAACCTGGTGCTGATCTGGCTGGTGCCGGTTTTATTTCTTTCCGTCACCTCAGATGCATTCCTGCAGTTTCCCGCCCCCGCGCCCGCGATGCAGGTCGCGATTGCGCTGGCTACGATCGTTGGCGGATGCGCGGGATTCGGGATCGGGCTACTGCGCGGCAAATCCATGCGATTCGGCGTGGACGCAAGAGGGGTGTTCTACCGCAATTCATATGCAAGCGTTGCGTTCTACGCCGCCGTTATTCTTATCAAATTGAGCGTCCAACTGTTTTTCGTGGGGATGCCGTTCGCCTCGTTGCTCTCCCTTTCGCTGCTGGCGGTCTCCTGCGGTTCGATTTTCGGGCGGCGCATCTTCATCACGTACAAAGCGCTGCAACTGGCAAAATAGGCGGACACCGGTCACGACAAGCAGGGAGCACCCATGCAGTAAACATCTGCATGGGCGCTCCCTGCTATGGTCAGCCGATGATTTCTTTTTGTATCTTCCGGGACAAGGCCTGCAAAACGATCTGATACGATTGGTCGGCCATCTCGCGCACCACGTCATCCGGCACAACGCCATCCAGATAAAGCGAGTTCCAATGCACCTTATTCATATGATATCCCGGCACGATATCCGGATGGGTGCGGCGCAGAAAATCGCCGTACATCGGTTCCAGTTTCATGGTAAAGACCGGCTTGCCAGTCTTATCGCCGCCCTGCATAGCGAACATCTTTCCGCCGACAAAATACCGGGTGGCACTCCACTCTTCTTTATAATCTTTGGTGACGTCCATCTTAGACAAAAGATACTCATCCAACCATGGATACGGCATCCGTCTCCCCCACCTTCCCCGTGCGCGCCGTCTTAATAGGCCTTGCCCCAATAGACCATGTGTTTAGCGGGCTTGCCGCAGCAGATGCAAGTATCGGACAGATGCTCCTGCTCAAACGGGATGTTCCGGGAGGTCAGGCCCGCGTCCGTCTTGATTTTTTCCTCGCAGGCCTGGTCTCCGCACCACATGGCTTTGATAAAGCCGGGCTTTTCGTCCGCCGTGCGCACAAACCCGTCCCAGTCGGTGCAGGCATAGGTCATGGCGTTTTGCCGCTCCAGCGCTTTTTTGTAAAGCGCTTCGTGCACATCGTCCAGAATAGCGGGCAGGCGCGTTTCCAGTTCGTCCAACGAGACCTCGATTTTCTGCCGGTCGTCGCGGCGCACCACCACGCAGCGGTTCTGCTCGATGTCCCGCGGGCCGATCTCCAGCCGCAGGGGCACGCCTTTCATCTCATATTCGGCAAACTTCCAGCCAGGCGAGTTATCGGATGCATCCAGCTTCACGCGCAGCGTCTTCTGCAGGCGGACAAGCAGCTCGTTTGCTTTCTCAAGCACGCCGGGCTTGTGCATGGCTACCGGCACGATGACCAACTGCGTGGGCGCGATGCGGGGCGGCAGCACCAGACCGCTGTCGTCGCCGTGCACCATGATGATGGCACCGATGAGACGGGTGGTCACGCCCCACGAGGTCTGGAACGGGTATTTGAGCGTGTTGTCCCGCCCGGTGTACTGGATATCGAACGCGTGGGTGAACCCGTCGCCCAGATAATGCGACGTGCCGCTTTGCAGGGCCTTGCCGTCGTGCATCATCGCCTCGATGGAGCAGGTATCCACCGCGCCCGCGAACTTTTCCTTTTCGGTTTTTCGGCCTTTCACCACTGGCATGGCCAGCACCTGCTCGCAAAAATCCGCATAGATATTGAGCATGCGGGTGGTTTCTTCGCGGGCTTCCGCTTCCGTCTCATGCAGGGTGTGCCCCTCCTGCCACAAAAACTCCAGTGAGCGCAGGAACGGCCGGGTGGTCTTTTCCCACCGCACCACCGAGCACCACTGGTTGTACAGCTTGGGCAGGTCGCGGTAGCTGTGCACGATGTGCGAATAGTGCTCGCAGAACAGCGTCTCGCTGGTGGGACGCACGCAAAGCCGTTCTTCCAGTTTTTCGCCACCGCCGTGCGTCACCCACGCGACTTCCGGCGCAAAGCCCTCGATGTGGTCCTTTTCCTTTTGCAGCAGGCTCTCCGGGATGAACAGCGGCATATAGACATTCTCATGCCCGGTTTCCTTGAACTTCGCATCCAGCACCTTCTGGATGTTTTCCCAGATGGCGTAAGCGTACGGACGAATGAACAGGCAGCCGCGCATGCTCGAATAATCCACCAGTTCCGCTTTTTTCACGATGTCCGTATACCATTTGGCAAAGTCCTCTTCCATGGGGGTGATGGCCTCCACCAGTTTTTTGCCGCCGTCCTGTGCCATATCGTATTTCCGCCTTTCTATTAAAGCCGCCGCCCCGGCGGCCGTGCTACACATTCTATCCTATTATAAAAGGGCGTGGATTGAAATGCAACCCGCATTTCCGCAGCCCGCACCGCAAACGCCAGAAGGCGCGGGACCTGCGTCCCGCGCCTTCTGCGCTGTGAGCCATCTATCTGCTGGAAAAAACGGCCCTTGGGGAAAAACCGTGAACAGGAACAGCTTAGTACATGCCGCCCATGCCGCCCATGCCCGGATTCGGCATGGCCGGAGCAGCCGCTTCTTTTTCCTTCTTGTCGGCCACGAGGGACTCGGTGGTGAGCACCATGGCCGCCACGGAGGCCGCGTTCTGCAGCGCGCTGCGGGTCACCTTAGTCGGGTCCACAATGCGTGCCTCGAACATATCGGTGTAGGTTTCTTTGGCGGCGTTGAAGCCGTAGTTCACTTTGCCGCACTGGAGGATCTTGTCAACGATGACCGAACCTTCCAGACCCGCGTTGGCCGCGATCTGGCGCACCGGCTCCTCAAGGGCTTTGATGACGATGCGGATGCCGGTCTTCTCGTCGGCATCTTCCTCGGTATCGAGCAGCGCCTTCACGGACGGCAGGGTGTTCACCAGTGCGGTGCCGCCGCCGGCCACCAGGCCTTCGGCCACAGCCGCTTTGGTGGCTGACAGCGCGTCTTCGATGCGCAGTTTCTTTTCTTTCATCTCGGTTTCGGTCGCCGCACCCACGCGGAGAACCGCCACGCCGCCTGCCAGTTTCGCAATGCGCTCCTGGAGCTTCTCTTTGTCGAACTCGACGGTCGCGGCCGCGAGCTGGGCACGCAGCTGCGCAACGCGGTCTTTGATGGCCTGCGCGTCGCCGGCGCCTTCCACGATGGTGGTGTTGTCTTTGCTGACCTTGACCTGGCGGGCATGGCCGAGCTGCGCCATGGTGGTGTCTTTCAGCTCGAAGCCGAGGTCGCTGGAGATGACTTCGCCGCCGGTAAGAATGGCGATGTCACGCAGCATGTCTTTGCGGCGGTCGCCGTAGCCCGGGGCTTTGACGGCTACACAGGTAAAGGTGCCGCGCAGTTTGTTGACGATGAGGGTGGAAAGCGCCTCGCCCTCCACGTCCTCGGCAATGATGACCAGCTTTTTGCCGGCTTTCACGATTTCTTCCAGAAGAGGCAGGACATCCTGGATGCTGGAAAGCTTCTTATCGGTGATGAGCAGCAGCGCATCGTCGATGACGGCTTCCATCTTCTCGGTATCGGTGGCCATGTACGGGGTGATATAGCCACGGTCGAACTGCATGCCCTCGACCACATCGCAGGCGGTCTCGGCGGTCTTGGAATCCTCGACCGTGATGACGCCGTCGCTGGTCACTTTCTCCATCGCTTCCGCGATCAGTTTGCCGATGAAGGCATCGCCCGCGGAGATGGTGGCGGCGCTTTCGATGTCCGCCGGGCCGCTGATCTGTTTCGCATTTTTCTTCAAGGTCTCCACGGCGGCGTCGACCGCTTTCTGGATGCCCCGTTTGATGGCCATCGGGCTGGCGCCCGCGGCCACGTTTTTCATGCCTTCACGGATGAGCGCCTGCGCGAGCAGGGTGGCGGTGGTGGTGCCGTCGCCGGCCACGTCGTTGGTCTTGGTGGCGACTTCTTTGACCAGCTGTGCGCCCATGTTCTCAAACGGATCGTCCAGCTCGATCTCCTTGGCGATGCTCACGCCGTCGTTGGTGATGAGGGGCGAGCCGTATTTGCGCTCGAGCACCACATTGCGGCCTTTGGGACCGAGGGTGATCTTAACGGTATCGGCGAGTTGGTCCACGCCCTTCTGGAGCGCTTTGCGGGCGTCTTCGCCGTAAATGATCTCTTTTGCCATGGTAACCTATACCTCCCGTAATTTACAGGGTTGCCTTCCGGGCACCTGATCAGACTGTTTGCGAACGGGCCTGCCTTTTCCGATTTACGGACAGGCTCTTATTCCACAACGGCCAGAATGTCGTTCTGCCGCACGATGGTGTATTCTTCCCCATCGACCTTCACTTCGGTGCCGGCATATTTGCTGGCGATGACCTTCTGGCCAGGCTGCAGATACATCTGCACTTCCTTGCCGTCCACCAGGCCGCCGGGACCCACCGCGACCACTTCCGCCACCTGGGGTTTTTCCTTGGCGTTGTCCGGCAGGATGATGCCGCCCCGGGTGGTTTCCTCCGCCTCGACCAGTTTAATAACGACTCTGTCCGCAAGAGGTTTCAGTGCCATTTTCAAATTCCTCCTTGAACGAATTTTATACCTGCAAACAATTAGCACTCCATTTCCTTGAGTGCTAAGACTATTGTAATCACGCGCCCCATAAAAATCAAGGGGCCTTGCGGGAATATTTGCATTTTCGTCAATCTGCCAAACAGCATACAGACAAACACGGAATTCTTTGTGTTTTTTGCCTATTTTTTCACACGCGGACGAAAATACTGAAACAATTCGCAACGGATCATGCCGTTATACAGCTTGCGGCGTTTGTCGGCACGCGCGCCGAACAGCGCTTCGAACCGGTCGCTGGGGCTGATGATATAGAACTGAAACTGCGGCAACCTGCGGTAGAGCGCACCCAACTCGGCATAGAGTTCCTCCGCTTGGCGCACTTCCAGCATGCGCTCGCCGTATGGCGGGTTGCACACCACCTCGCCGCGCGCCTGCTCGGGCGAAAAATCGCGCACATCGCGCCGGGCAAAGCGGATGCTTTCCCCCACGCCCGCGCGACCGGCGTTTTCCCGCGCCAACGCCACGGCGGCGGGGTCGATGTCGCTGCCTTCGATCAGGCAGGGCTTGCGATCCACCGCATCCCGCGCGGCGGCGCGTGCCTCCCGCCACACCGCGGCGGGCAGCCAGCCCCAACGCTCGGCGGCAAAGCTGCGGTTCAGGCCGGGCGCGATGTTCTGCAGCAGCATGGCCGCCTCGATGACCAGCGTGCCGGAGCCGCACATGGGATCGCAAAAAAGCTTGTCCGCAAACGGGCGGGACAGGCGCACGATCGCCGCCGCCAGCGTCTCCTTCAGCGGCGCCTCGTTGGACTTGGGGCGGTAGCCGCGCTTGTGCAGGCCGTCGCCCGAGGTGTCCAGACAGATATCCACAATGTCCTTGTGAATGGAAAAACGGATCTGCACCAGCGGGCCGGTCTCCTCGAACCATTCCACATGGTGGCGGGTCTTCAGCCGCTCCACAGCCGCTTTTTTGATGATGGCCTGGCAGTCCGGCACGCTGTGCAGCGTGGATTTGAGCGACCAGCCTTTCACCGGGAATGCGTCGTGTTTGCCCACGAATTCCTCCCACGGCAGGGCGCGCACCCCCTCAAACAGCTCCTCGAAACTGCGAGCGGGGAATTCGCCCAGCCGCACGAGCACCCGTTCGGCACAGCGCAGGCCAATGTTGGCGCGCGCGATGCCGTCTTTGTCCGCCGTGAATGTCACGCGCCCGTCGGCCGCGGCCGCGTCGGCAAAGCCAAGTGCACGCGCTTCCTCCGCCACCAGGCTCTCCAGCCCAAACAGGCAGGGGCAAACCACTGTATACGCCATTGTCTCTCCATCCCATCCGCACATACGCCCAGTTTACCGGACATCTCCCGAAAAAACTGCCGAAACATGCCGGTGCGTACTGCCATATCGGTTTATTATACCCGATTTTCCCAGCCGATACAACCGTGCTCTCACTCGCTGGGGCGGCAGCCTGTCATCTTTTTTTCACCACTTCGTAACGGTTTGCACACCGTATTTGTCCTGCCCGCCTGCTAGACTGGAAGAGAGCGGACAATCCATCTTATGACATGAAAGACGGGAGACGAAACATGAAAAAAAAGCTGCTCGCACTCGGATGCGGCCTGCTTCTGCTGGCAGGCTGCTCCATCGCGCCGCATCACACCACTCCGGCCATTTCCGCCCGAATCAGCGCACCGCAGTCCGGCCAAAGCGCGGCTTCGGAGGGCTCTGGCGCCCCCTCCGCTCCGGTGCTGAAAGGCCCGCTTTTCACCGCCGGCAGCGGCCCGTATCTGCCGCCGGCCGGCACGGTGCAGACCGTCGATTCCGCCGCCGCGGACGAGATCCATCTCTATTGGGAAAAAGCCTATCCCCTGGCCCAAAACCCGCCCGATTTTGCATTCTACGACGCAAACGATCCCGTTTCTGAGGATGCGGGCGAAGAAACCGCGCTGCTGCAAAAATACGGCGCAAACCTCTATCTGAAAGGGTTAAAAGAGACCAGCTATGTTGTGCAGTGGGAAAGCGCCTATGCGCTCATCGGCTATTGCGGTGTGCCGTCGGCAAAAGAGCAGGCCGTACCCCTGCTGCGGGAGCTGGAGAAAACCTCGCCTTCCAAAAACGTGCGAAATGCCTGCACTTTCACGCTGGACGTGCTGGATGGCTCGTTTTCCAGCCCGCACATTTCCGCCAGCAGCGACCGCAAAACACTGGCGTTTGCCGACCATTTTGAAGCCACGCTGGGCGGCGGACACCGCTTGTGGACCCTCCGGGACGGTAAGCTCTATCTGGATACGCTGAGCGTGGACGGCTATACCTCGTCCATCGCACAGGCGGCCGTTTCCCCCGACGGGAAGCATGTGGCCGTCAACCTGACCGGCCGCAAGGGGTCGTGGGGGTTCATCATCACGCTCGGACAGCCCGACACACTCTCCGGCGAGCTCATCGGCACGATGGCCGCGCCTCTGCAAAAAAAGGGCTACACCCTCTACCGTGAAGGCGCGCCCGCCAATCCGGATTGGCACGGCGTCTATTACAGCAACATCCAAAACCTTTCATGGACGGGCAGCGACACCCTCAAGCTGGATGTAGACATGCAGGTCACCGACCACCCCGCCCCCTCGGCACTTGAGGGGGATGCCCGACTGTCGGGTACGGTGCTATACCATCCGTCCGACGGTACGTTCGACTTCGGCGGACTTACCAAGTCCCCCGGTGTCAGATGACACTGCTCTTGCACTGCAGTGCCGGTCGGCTTTCCGGGACAGCACGGCGCCGGAAATCCCTTTGCGATGTTTATCAAGGCTCCGGATAAGAACACCACACGCGCCGACAACACAAAGGGCGGACGGTTGAAGCAACCGTCCGCCCTCGTTAAAACCGGTGGTCCGTCGCGCGCCGGCAATTATTCCTCATCGTCCGCCACAGGCTCCAGCAGACCGTAGCCGCCTTTGCTGCGCTTGTAGACAATATTGACCGTTTCGGTCTTTGCATTCTGGAACGCAAAGAACAGGTGCCCGGAAAGGTTCATCTGCAGGATGGCCTCCTGCACGTCCATCGGCTTGACGGGGAACGATTTCACCTTCACCACGTCAAACGTCGGCACGGCCTCCATCGGCGGAATATCCGGCAGCTCCGGCACACTGTCAAACGCGCCGACACGCAGCCGTTTTTCAAGCCGGGATTTGTTTTTATGGATCTGGCGCAGAATATGATCGACGGCAACATCGAGCGAGGCGGACATATCCAGCGACGTTTCTTCCGACCGGAACACGATGCCCTTGTTCTTGATGGTGATCTCGACAGTCTGCCGGTCTCCCTCAACCGTAACGGTCACAAATGCCGTCGCGTCGGGTTCAAAAAAGCGGTCGAATTTACCGACTTTCTTGGTGACCTTTTCTTTGAAGGGATCTTTGAGATGCGTTTTGCGGCCTGTAATGTTGACATGCATGGGACCATCTCCTTATTGTACGCGTATCGCGCCGGCTTTCAAAAAGCCGCAGTTGTGTAATTTGGACATAAAATGCTTTGCATTCGTCCGAATTTATATGGAATTTTCTATATTATAGCAGGTCGAATGGCGAATGGCAAGACCTTGTCCCAAAAAACCTTAAAAAACAGAACACGGCCCGCTCCGGGGCCGCTTTCCGTCGCATCATACCGGCCTATAGCCCCCGGTTTATGTTGATGCCGTCGAAGCATCCGGCTCCAGCACCCCGACCTCCCACTCGTAGAACCGCCCGTGAAATTGTCTGGCAAGCTCCACGGCGCGGCCGGTGTTGCAATCCATACGCGCAAGGCCCACCCGACCAGTCAACTGCACGCAGACGGCATGCGCAAAAGCGGGACCGTCGCCGTCCACACTCGCTTCCCGCTCCCGGTCATAATACCGGCTGCCCTCGTAGCCGAGCGGCACAGCCTGCTCCGCGAAGGCACGCGCGTCTTCCCGCCGGGCAAAATAAAACGTATAGACCTGCGGCACGGCCTGTGAAAAATCAAAGCCGTCCGCCTCCATATTGTCGTATAAAAACCGGTTGTGGATCTGCTGATATTCCGTGTCGTCCGGATAGACCTCTTCATGGAAGCGCTGCCAGTCCGCATCGGTGCTGCAGGTCACCGATGCCTCCAGCCCCCTGCGTTTCAAAAACCGTTTGAACGCGCGCCTGCTTTGCCGGACTCCACGCGCGTAAAGGTACAGCGTCAGCCGCTTCTGCCGCGCGTCCAGCGCATATCCGCAGAAAACCAGCCGCTTCCGCCGGCAGAAAAAAACGCAGTCCTCCAGAAGGATGTCAACTTCCTCCGCAGGTTCCTGCTCCGCATCGAACGAGACAGGAACCTCCCCGCGCAAAAACACGGTATATCCGGCCACCGGAGGCATCTCGCCCAACGGAAGGTCAGCCGCGCACAGGATGCCGTCGCGCTCATACTGCCAGAACGTTACGCTGGACGCGATGACGAACCGCTTGGCCAGCCGAAAGATCACGCCGGCCAAAACCGCCAGCAGGAAAGCCGCCAGCGCGGCAAACAAAACCGGGGACAGCCCCCATGCCCACGAAAGTGCGAACCGCACGCCGGTATAGAGCGCGGCACAGCCGACAGCCGCCGGCCACATGAGCAAAGAGCGCGCAAACCCAAACAGGAAAACGCCGATGCCCCAAAGCACCAGCGCGATGCCGCACGCCACCCAGACGACGGAAAAAGCCGGTGCACCCGCACCCAGCACCAGACCGGCGATGCCCGCCGCCGCCAGCAGAATGAACGCCAGCGAACGAAGCCGGCGCACCAGCTCCGAACAAGCCGCCAGCGAATAGGGTCTGGCAAAATAAACGCCCAGCGTTTTATGTATCACCATCTGCGTATAGGTCGGCCGCGGCTGCGTTTCCGCAGCCTGCGCGCCGGCTTCGTCCATCCGCGCGGAACACCCATCGCGCACGGCGTGAGATTGCCCCGTTTGGACGATGAAAGGCTGATGGTCCGCCATATGCCCTCCTTTTTCTCCGGTTGAAAACAGAAAATCCTTATTCCGCCCATGTTTTTTTCAAATACAGCATGTCGGTACAGCAAACACCGTCTTCATAGACCAGTTCGGGATAATTCCATGTGAAAAACCCGGGAACGGTGTGATGATATACAAAGCCGAACCTCTGATAAAACGGGGCGATTTTCGGCGTGGTGCCCACGTACATCGCGTGATATCGCCCGCTAAGACAGACGAACAAATACCGCAGCATGGCCGACGCATATCCATTGTTTTGATATGGCGTGTCTGTTGCCAGGTTTTTCAGTTCACAGGCGGCATCGGGCCCGTTCCGAGACCACCGCCGTGCACACCGGCGCCCCATCCTGCTCAGCCACAAACAGCCTGCCGGACGCCAGATAACCGTCGATCATGGCCTCGCAGGGATCGGCCAGCAGAAGCAGCGGCAAAAGCCGCTTTTTGTCCGCTGTGACCTCCCGGATCTCCATGACAACCTCCTTTATTTGACGCGACGGCCGCCGACCGCCACGAACACGGTATGCGCATAAAAATCCAGCGGATCGCCGTCGAACACGACCAGATCGGCGTCCTTGCCCGGACGCAGCGAACCTACGCGGTTTTCCAGATGCAGAATCTCCGCCGGGCGAATGGTGATGGCGCGCAGCGCGGCATCGTGCTCCATCCCTTCCCGCACCGCCAGCGCGGCGCAGAGCGGCAGGTATTGCACCGGCACGACCGGATGATCGGTGATGATGGCAGGATGTAAGCCGGCCTTCATCATCTGCCCCGGCGAAACCGGCGACTGGTTTTTCAACTCCGGTTTGGAACGGTCGCACAAAAACGGGCCGGACAGGATCTTCGCCTGTTCCGCCGCCAGCTCTTCCGCAATCAGGTGCCCTTCGGTGGCATGAACAATCACCGCATCCAGTTCAAACTCTTTGGCGATGCGCAGCGCGGTAAAGATATCGTCTGCGCGATGCGCATGGAAATGCGCCTGCACTTCTCTGGCCAGCAGCGGCAGCAGGGCTTCGCATTTATAATCGAACTCCGGTTCTTCCAGCTCGTCGTTTTCCCGGCAGGCCAGCAGTTTCTGACGGTAACGCATCGCCTTGAGCAGCTGCTCACGGATGATGGCGGCCGTGGCCATGCGCGTGGTGGGTGTTTCATCACGGTCGTGATAGACCGTTTTGGGGTTCTCGCCCAATGCAAACTTGATGGCAACCGGCGCCTTGAGCAGCATGTCGTCAATGCGCCGGCCGGCGGTCTTCATCGCAATGAGCTGCCCGCTCACGGGATTGGCGCTGCCCGGCCCTGTGACCACGGTGGTTATGCCCGCCTCGCGCGCCTCGGCAAAACAGCGGTCAAGCGGATTGACCGCGTCCACCGCGCTCAGATGCGGGGTGGACGGGTCGGTCTTCTCGTTGCCGTCGTCCCCTTCGAAGCCCAGGCTGTCCTCCCACATACCCAGATGGGTATGCGCGTCTACCAGCCCCGGCAGCAAACTGCCGCCTTTTGCGTCGAATACGTCGCCCGCCGCCGCGGGGATCGTTTCCATGCCGCCCAGTGCCCGGATGCGCCCCCCCTCGGTTTCCAGCCAGCCGTTTTCGATCACTGCACCTTCCATGGTAAAGATGCGCGCATTTTGAATCAACACGTTTTTTTCCTCTATATGAATACAGGCCGCGCCGCCGAGAGCGGCGGCGCGGCAACAGCATGTTTTACGAACCAACAGACTATGCGCCTGCCGAACCATCGCGCTTCCTGAACAAAAACGCGGGCTGCGCCCGCTTCAGGCTGTGCAGCATCCCGTACAATCCATACTCCCCTGAACAAAACGCGGGCAGCGCCCGCCCCGTTCAGTTGAGGTAGTGGATGGCGGCATTGGCGGCGTTGGCACCGTCGGCAGCGGCGGTAACAAGCTGCCGCAGGGCCTTTTGGCGGATATCCCCCGCCACGAACACACCCGGCAGCGGCGTGATGCAGGATTCGTCCGCATCCACGTAGCCGCCCTTGTCCAGCGGGAGTACATCGGCCAGCAATTCGGTGCGCGGCCTGGTCCCAACGGCGATAAACACGCCCGCCACCGGCAGCTCACGCGTTTCACCGGTTTTGCTGTTTTTCAGCGCCAGGCCAGTCACGGCATTTTCCCCTTCGATACGCTCCACTCCGGTGTCAAAGATTTTTTCCACGTTGGAAAGCCCGTCCAGCTTCCGCTGGAGATACCCTTCGGCCCGGAACTGGTCACGGCGATGGATGATCGACACCTTTTCACAGATATTGGCCAGATAGATGGCATCTTCCACCGCGCTGTTCCCGCCGCCGACAACCGCCACCGCTTTTTGGCGGAAAAAGTTGCCGTCGCAGGTGGCACAATAGGAAACACCCCGCCCGGTGAATTCCTTTTCACCCGCCGCGCCCAGCAGGCGGCGCTCTGCGCCCATGGCCAGCACCACCGCCCGGGCCTCATAGGTCTCTTTTGCCGTGTGCACTTTTTTGACCTTGCCGCCGAGTTCAAACTCCGTGACATCCCCATACACCAGTTGGGAACCCACCGCCTTGGCGTGCTTCTCCAGATTGGAGGAAAAGTCGAACCCGGAGATGAGCGTGTTTCCCGGCCAGTTTTCTATTTCGTAGGTTGTGGCGGCCTGTCCGCCCACGCCCATCCGCTCCAGGATCATCGTGGAAAGCCCTGCGCGCGCGGCATATACCGCCGCCGTAATGCCCGCCGGCCCGCCGCCGACAATCAAAACATCCACCATACAAACCCCACCTTTAAAAATTCAAAAATTTTTTTGCATATATGTGTTTACATTTTTTTCTATTTATGGTAATCTATATATGCAACTCCCTTCATACCCTTTCACTTCCCCAAAACTCATTTGATTTTGGCCGCCGCAAGGCGGCTGTTTTTTTACCTGTGGAACGGGGAAATAAAAAAAGCGGCCCCAAACCCCCGTGCGCGCCCGGCCCCCGGCCTGCTGCGGGCGCAACGCCCCGCAGCAAGATCGGCTGCACCTCGCGTATCCACAGTTCGGAACGGCTTTGACAAGACCGGCGCACCCGCGCAAGAGATGATCGGAAAACACCTGTGCACCCGGTTTATTTTGTGCCGACACGTCGGGAAACATTCCCGCGCTTGGGATCAATATATTTTTTCAGGTCGGACAGCTTTTCGTCGCTGGACTGTTTGAATTTGTTCATCATTTCTTCGAACGACAGGTTGTCGTTCCGGCGCGGGGACCATTCGTATCCGCCCGGACGCCCTCCTCCGGCCACCGGACGCCTCGGCGCCGGTGCGGCTTCCACCCGTTTCATGGAAAGGCTGACTTTCCCGTCATCGGTAATGGCCAGCACTTTAACCTTCACCGTCTGGTTTTCCTGCACAAAATCGCGGATTTCCTTGACGAATGTGGGCGCCACTTCGGAGATGTGCACCATGCCTGTTTTGCCGCCCGGCAATTCCACAAAAGCGCCGAACTTGGTAATGCCCGTCACTTTTCCTTCCAATACGGCTCCAACCTCAAGCTGCATAAAACCTGCTTATCCTCCCTAAAACGCGGTAAATCGAAACCGTTCTGCCACACGGGCCCCCTCAGCTGCTTGCAGCCGCTCCCGCGCGCAGAAAATCCCCCCGGTCACAGTCTATGAAAACAGCCGGAAATCGCCTGTCAGTTGCCCGCCACATTGATATAAATCCGGTCATTGGATTTGGTGTAGCCAAGCTTGTCCCGCGCGACACCGGCCATATACTGGTCGTTGTTTTCAGACAGGGCGCGCTCGATCTCGGCGTTCTGCCCCTGCTGCTGCTTATATTGCGTCTCCAGTTGTGCCAGCACGGCCTTGCGCTGACCGATCTGCACCTGCTGGTTAATCAGGGTGACGACGATATACAGAACGAATACCCCGAGCGCCATGCGGAAAATGATACTCTTATGCTTTTTCATCTGTCAGCCCCTGAAACATTATTTCTTAGGCGTATTGGGCCCAGCCGTCTTATAATGAGTTCTATGGAATAAATTATACATCACTTTGCGCGCAGGTTTCAAGCACCTTTTCACAACTTTGCGGTCTTTCGGCAGTCTTTTTTTCATTTGCCCGCATTTTTGGGAAACAAAGAGGCCGAATCGCCTGCCTGCACATGCCACGGGACGTTTCAGCCGCCTGCCGGCTTCCGCGGCGGCGCTGCGTGTTCGGGCGGCGAACCACCGCATCGCTTTTGACACGAGCACGCCCAGCGTGAAACGGTAAAACAGGAAACCCAGCAGTTCCCCTTCCAGCAGGAAAAACCGCACTTCTCCCGCGTTGCCCGCCAACAGGAATAAAAACGTGAACAATCCGCAGGCCAGCAGATACAGGCAGTCCCACAAAAAGGACAGGACTCTGCCGCAGGGTGAGAGCAGGCGGCCAAGGTAAAGCACATCGTACACCAGGCCGAACGCGCCGCCGATCCCCATGGAAAACAAGAACAGCATCATCTGGGAAGACACCGAAACGGTCAACTGCCATCCCCCTTATTTGAAGATCCGGCCAAAGAGCCCGCCGCCGCGGGGCACTTCATCCCGATAGGACAACGATGTGATATCCCCTTCGACATTGACCTCGCCGGTCTCCACACTGAGCTTGTTCATGTGCAGGTTGTAACCGTGCACCGTCAGTTCGCCCAGCTCGGTGAACAGCACCACCGTCTCCTCGTCGAAGCTGTCCACGTCGGTCACGCCGGACACGGTGAGCAGCCGCCTGTCCTCCAGAATGATATTATGTACTTTTTTTGGCATCTGGCTTTCCTGTTGCACCGCCATCATTTTTCCCCCCGCGCATTTTTCCGTCAGACGGATTTCGTTGCCCATATCCGGGCAGTATCACTCTATGCGCATGCCCGGCCCGATATGCCAAAAAAACGGCAAACGGGCACCGCCCGCAGCAGAGCCGCGGGCGGTGGAACACAAATGACGGAACCCGGTAAAACCCGAACCCCCATATTAAAGCATCCGCACATCCACTGCCGGATCAGCGATCTTCGCTGCGGGCGTCGTCGCCACAGGGGCAGTAATGGCAGGTGCTGTCCAGCACGCAGAAAATGAATGCGGCCAGCAGGAAAATGGCGAACAGCAGGAACAGAACCGTCAGCCCGAACAGCGCGGCTGAAAGTACGGGAATAAACGGGGGCGTGCCGCTGAAGATCAGCGCCACGACAAGCGCCACGACGGCCGACACGATCGCCGGGCGCAGATAGGCGTTACCGCAGCCACAGAGGACCCTCCGGTGATGTTCGGCGTTTTCTCTGCCGCCTGCGGCCGCCAGAACAATGATCAGGCCCGCGAACACGACGCCAAACGCCAAGCTAACAGCCAGCGGAACGAAAAAGGGCAAAAAGAGAAGGTGCAACGCCAGCATGGTGGCTGCCCCGGCCGCGATCAGCAAACTCAAAACGAACAAACCAATAACCAACAGTTCATTGCGGCTATACATGGTTATCCTCCTCAAACGAGTGGAAATACAGATGGCTTCTTGCCATCCTTGTCCATTGTATGAGAGGCTGTCCGCAATCGTTCCGGAAGGGACGAAAAGCGTTCCATGCCCCGCATTCCCGCAGGCGCACACCAAAAGCCGCCCCGGCAGTTGCCGCGGCGGCTTTCTCGGTTTTGACCGATACGATGCTTTCTTACGGGAACAGGAGCCGACACTCGCTTTTATGCATCCAGAACCCTGTATAGGGAAGACGCGCCCTCTTTGGTCACATGCTCGGCAACCTCCAGCACTTCGGCACGGAACGGTTTGCCGCCCAACGTGATTTCCAGCACATCCCCGGGTTTGACTTCATAAGATGCGCGCACGGGTTTTCCGCCCACCAGCACGCGGCCCGCATCACAGGCCTCGTTGGCCACGGTCCGCCGTTTGATGATACGTGAAACTTTCAAAAACTTGTCGAGCCGCATGGTGTTCTCCCACGGGCGGGCTCTTTTTTACTTGGAAACAGCGTCTTTAAACGGTTTGCCCGCCTTGAAAACCGGATAAGCGGACGCCGGAATGGTGATCTCTTCTTTGGTGCGGGGGTTGCGGCCCTTGCGCGCTTCCCGGTGGTGCACTTCAAATGTGCCGAAACCCACCAGCTGCACTTTTTCTTCGGCCACGAGCGACTCCACAATGGAATCGATCAGGGCGCCGGTCGCTTTTTCCGCATCTTTTTTGGAAAGCCCGGATTTTTCGGCAACTTTCGCAATCAACTCAGCTTTTGTCATGGTTGTTCCCTCCAAAAATCATTGGTAATCTTCATGATCTTTATTGAAACCCGTCAGAACGGGGTTACAATACAGGTCTCTCCTCCCGGAGGGCGGCAAGGGCGGCGTTTCCGTCCGCCATCTGTTCCTGTTTCGCAAACGCGCGAACATACCCGTCACACGCACGGGCGAGCGCCTGTTCCGGCTCGACGCCCGCGGAAGACGCAAGCGCGCAGAGTGCAAACAGCGCTTTACCCAATGCCTGCGCGGCGGCGTCTCCATCGGATGCCTCCAGAACCGGCCCCAGCCTGTCCAGCCCGCGCCGGGCCTCGCTCAGCAGCGCGGAAACGTCGGGTGAGGGGGAAGCGGCTTTGACCGCTTTTTTCCACACCTTGGCGCTGCGCATGGCGGCAGGGAGCGCGTGGGACACGCCCTCCATCGCCTCGGCCTGCGTCTGCTGGCCGCGGGCGCGCCGCTTGGCTTCGTCCCAGCCCTGCAGCGCCTGCTCCGGCGAAGCCGCGTTCCGATCGCCGAACACATGCGAGTGGCGTTCCACCAGTTTTTTGCAGAGCATGTCCACCACGTCCTGCATGGAAAACCGATGCGCTTCTTCTTCCATGCGGGCGTGAAACACCACCTGGAGCAGCACGTCCCCCAGTTCCTCACAGAGGTGGACGGGATCGTCCTCATCCAACGCCTCCGCCGCCTCGTAGGCTTCCTCCAACAGGTTGACGCGCACAGACGCGTGTGTCTGCGCGCGGTCCCACGGGCAGCCGTTCTCACTGCGCAAAAGCACCATGAGCGCCAGCAGGTCGTCGAACCGATACCGCTCTTTCAACTGAAATTCCATGTTTCCACCGCACCACTGCCGGAGAACGAAAACCAGATTTCCTGCATCCGCGCCCCTGTTCATGCCCTGTATACACATCGTACGTGTTTCCGCCCACGCCTCTGCCTGCCCTGCATGTGCAGCCACACAGCGGGAAATGGCGGAAAACCAAGTGTTGGGCAAACAAAGTACCTTTATCTTACCTTATCTTTTTCGATTTTTCAAGTATCTATGCGCATTGCGGGGCAAATAACTTTCCGCCTCCGGCACGCGCGCCCTACAGCCGCGCAAGGATTGCCAGAAGCAGGGCGGACAAATCCCCCGCGCGCGCGGCGGCGTTTTCATTAACCTCGTCGCCGCGCAGCGGATCGGGCGAAAGACCCGCGCCGTAATTGGTCAGGCAGGAGATGCAGAGCGTGCGCAGGCCGCAGTGCGCCGCCTCGATCACCTCCGGCACGGTGGACATGCCCACCGCGTCCGCGCCCAGAATGCCCAACGCCCGGATCTCGGCGGGCGTTTCATACTGCGGCCCGGTCATGTACGCATAGACACCCTCGCGCAGCGGCACGCCCGTTTCCTCCGCGGCCGCGTGCGCCAGCGCGCGCAGCTCGCCGCTGTATGCGTCCGACATATCAAAAAAGCGCTCGCCGAGCGTGTCCAGATTGCGACCACGGCACGGGCTCTGCCCCGAAAAGTTGATATGGTCGCGCACCAGCATCAGGTCGCCGGGGGCGAAATCCAGGTTGATGAGCCCCGCCGCGTTGGTGAGCAGCAGGTCGCGCACCCCCAGCGCATGAAGGACGCGTACATAAAACGCGGCGCGCTTAAACGACAGCCCTTCGTAATAATGGAAGCGCCCCGAAAACACATAGGCCGGCCGGCCCGCCAGCGTGCCGATCAACAGCCGGCCCGCATGGGACGGCGCCGTGGCACACGGAAAATGCGGAATGTCCGCATATGGCAGCTCCACGGCGTCCCGCACGGCGGACACAAACCCGCCCAGCCCGGAGCCAAGCACCACGGCCGTCTGCGGGCGCAGGGGGGAAGCGTCCCGGATGGTCTCGGCGGCGCGGCGCGCATGTTCTGCATGACCCATGAGATTCTCCGTCCTTTTCTTTCGGAAGACACGGGGTGCCCTCCGCATGATTTGGGGATAGAAGCACACAGCCGCCCACCCCGCCCGCGCGCTGCGTCGGCGGAATGGGCGGCTGCGCCCGGAAAAAACGCCAGCCTGTCAGCCTCTGTGCCGAAACAGGCACGGCTTTTCTTTTTTAAACAAGGCATAGGTCTTATTTGCACATCCAAAATTGGCGGATTTCCGAAAGAAAATGTCGCCCGCGCAAGGCGTAATCCCTGCCGTATTCCAAGTATTTGCAACGAAATGCGGTGGCATTTTAATCGAAACAGACACGGTCTGGGACTTTAAAAACAAGGCTTAAAGCTGTGTGCCGCATTTTTTGCAGTAATTGGCGTCTTGTGGGTTCGCGGTGCCGCAGGATGCGCACTTTTTCTCTTCGCGCAATTCGCCGATCTTGTCCTGCACGGCGGAAAGATCGACGAGCAGGGTGTCGATCTGAGTGGTTTTTTCCTTTACCAGCGTGGTGGCGTCGGTTTCCGATTTTGCCGCGTTGTAGACGGAACGGCCCAGTGATTCATACAGGTTCTTGATCTTGCCCTCAATCTCGGCAGCCGAGATCTTCAGGCGGGAAAGTTCTACGATCTCACCGGTTTTTTTGCCGGCAAAATCCACGGCGCCTTTCGCCGTGATGACCGCATCTTCCAACAGTCCCATGGCCAATCACTCCTTTATCCTGTCGCGCTTTCTTGCGTAAACATATTATACCATTCCCTGCCGGCGCACACAATATGCGCGGCAGGACACCGCGCGGTTTTTTCTTGCAGCCGCGTGGTTTTCAGCCGCCGCGCCGCCTGTTTCCAGGACTTTCGCCCGAGCATGTGCGACACGGGCTGTGCCTGCTCAGCCGCCCGTTGCAGGTGCCTGCCCGGCCGCATGCGGACGCGAACCGTACCCGCGGCGGCGGCGGATGGTCTTTTTGTTGAGGTACAGGCTGCCGCCCAGAAACTCCCGCAGCAGACAGGCGGGGGGGATGACGCGCTGGGAGATACGGGGAAACTGCTTCATGGCGGCCACCAGCCGCCTGGCCTCGTGGGTGAACGGACCGTCCTCCCACGCGCTCTCAAAGTGCCAGAGAGCCATGCCCGCAAACAGGCAGGGTTCGCAGGCAAACACCGTGTCGAGCGTCCTGTCCGCCAGCGGCTTGAACGGCCGGACAAACGCATCCTCGCCCCGGCAGACATCTTCCCACAATTCCAATGTATGCGCCGCGCTGGACGCGCGGAACCGGTAGTCGCGCAGCACCCGGCGCACCAGCCGGATGTCGCGCGCGCTCAACAGCACGTTGCCGTCGGCGTCCGCAAACTCGGAGCTGACGCTGACATACAGCCGGAACACGCGCTCGTCGGGCAGGCAGGACGCCACCAGCGGATTGAGCGCGTGCAGCCCCTCCACTACCGCCACGCTGCCCTGCGGAAGCTCCAACCGGCGCATTTTCTCGCCGCGGCGCGCCAGCTTGAAATCAAAGATCGGGAACGACGCCTTCTCCTTTTCCAGCAGTTCTTCCGTGACCTGCGTGAACAGGTCCAGATCGAGCGCCGCGGGCGATTCATAGTCCGGCTTTCCGTCCGGCTGAAGCGGCGTTTCGGCGCGGTCTTTAAAAAAATCGTCCAGCGAAACGGTGACGGCGCGAATGCCCCGCGCCATCAGGCCCGCCTTGAGCTTAAGCGAGGTGGTCGTCTTCCCCGAGGCGGACGGCCCCGCCAGCAGGATGAACTGCCGGTGGCGCCCCGCGCGCTGCGCGATGTCCTCCACCACCTGCGCCAGATCGTGTTCGTAACGCGCGTTGCACTCCTGAAAAAACTGTTTCGCGTCCGCCGCCCGGCGATTGACATCCTCAACGAGAATCTTTGGCAAACCTGCCGCCATAAAATGCCTCCACCTGTTGCTTGCGTGCAAGCACCTCGTCGAACCGCGCAAGGTACTCATACGGATATTTGAAATTGAACACCCGCTCGATGCGGGTACCGCCCGGCTGCCGCATCTTGGTCACGCCGCCCGCGCCCGCCGCGAGAATGGTGTGCGTCTCATCCATGATGAAGACGTTATACAACCCCTCATGCCCGGGTTTGGCAAAGCCGGTGTTTTCGAGATTGCCCGCCGTATTGCGCTGGCGGTAGAGATAATACGGTGCGAGTCCCGCCGCATCCAGCCGGGCGTAGGCGTCTTCCAGCATGCGTTCCACCTCGCCGCCGCGTGCGTCGTACCGCGCCCCGCCTTCGGACACCAGCCGGGAGGAACGCTTCATGGCCAGCGTGTGCACCGTCACGCCCTCGGGCGCGAGGGGCAGCAGCGCATCGAGCGTGCGGGAAAAACCGGCGGGCGTGTCGCCCGGCAGGCCCGCGATGAGGTCGGTGTTGATCGAGGAAAAACCCGCCCCGCGCGCCATATGGAACGCCTCAAAAAACTGCTCCGGCGTGTGCGCCCGGCCGATGCGCCGCAATATGTCCGCATCCAGCGTCTGCGGGTTGATGCACAGGCGGGTGCAGCCGCCCGCACGGATGGCGGCGAGCTTTTCGGGCGTGATGGTGTCCGGCCGCCCGGCTTCCACAGTATATTCACGCAAACTGTCCAATGAGAACGCGGCGCGCACCGCGTCGAAGACCTGCGCGAGCATGGGCGCGGAAAGCGAGGTGGGCGTGCCGCCGCCCATATAAATGGTCTCCAGCCGCAGACCAAGCCGCCGCACCAACGCGCCCACCGCCGCCAGTTCCTCACAAAGTCTGTCCACATAGGCAGGCAGGAGCTTTTTCGTCTTTTCCACATCGTGCGAGATGAATGAGCAGTACAGGCAGCGGGTGGGACAAAACGGAATGGAGATATACAGGCTGGCCGACCGCAGCGTGGAAAGCGCGGTGATGCGCGTTTCCTCTCCGGCGGTGCGCACGCAGAGGGCGGTCTTCTGTGGGGAGACACGCAGTTCTTCCGTAAAACGGCGCGCGGCCTGTTCTTCATCCATGCCCGAAGCGAGCAGTTCCCGCATCAGCTTCACGGGGCGGATGCCGGTGAGGATGCCCCACGGCGGGCGGAATCCGCAAAGCCGTTCGCCCGCCTCGATAAACGCCCGGCCCAGCGCGTGTTCGCCCGCCTTGACGGGATCGGGCGCGTCATTTTGGAAAAACACGTGGGCACGGGCGGTTTTGCCGCCCTGCACAAGCAGAACCAGCGCGCGGGTATGCGTCCTGCCCCGCCGGATACGCGTGATCGCGTAAAAATCGCCGCGCGCGGCCAGGTCGGTTTCTTCGTCGATCTTTTCGCCGGGGAAAAAGAGAAAGCAGAGGTTTCCCGCCTCGTACCGCATAGCGTGCCCAAGCAGATAGAGTTTCATGCGTCCGCCGCACCCTCCAGATAGGGGTTTTCCACACGTTCTTTCTCCAATGTGGAAAACGGCCCGTGCCCCGGCAGCACTTGATAGTTGCCCGCCAACATAGCCAGCTTGCGCAAAGACGCGCGCATGGCGGCGGGGTCGCCGCCCGGAAAATCGGTGCGGCCCGCGCTGCCGGCAAACAGCGTGTCCCCGGTAAAGAGCACGTCGTCGCAGAGCAGGCAGGAGGAGCCGGGCGTGTGCCCCGGCGTGTGCAGCGCTTTAAAAGACAATCCGGCAGCCTCCACCGTGTCGCCGTCCTCAAACAGGATGTCCGGCGCGAACGGCACGAAATCCTCCCCACTCATGGAGGAATGCAGGTTGCGGTGCGGATTGTTCAGGAAGTCCAGCTCCGCTTTCGGCGCCGCCAGCTTGCAGCCGAACTCTGCCAGCAGCTCCCGCACGGCGCCGATGTGATCGAAATGCCCGTGGGTGAGCAAAATCATGTCGGGCGCGCAGCCGCTCCGGCGCACGGCGTCGATGATGCGAGCCGCGTCCGCCCCGGGGTCGATGACCGCGCACCGTTTGGTCTCGTCGTTGCAAACGATGTAGCAGTTGGTCTCCAACCGCCCCACCCGCAGATACTGGATATGCATGCCGTTACCTCCATTCCGCCGTGTCCAGCACCAGCGTCACCGGGCCGTCGCCGTCCATCTCGATGCGCATGTCCGCGCCGAACAGTCCCGTCTCCACCGGCAGACCGGCGGGGGCGCAGGCTTCGCAGAGCGCCTGCACAAACGCGCGGTAAAGCGCCTGCGCCTGCGCCGCGCCCGCCGCGCGGGTGAAATCCGGCCGCCTGCCCTTGCGGCAGTCCCCATAGAGCGTGAAATTGGACACTACCAGAAAGCCGCCGCCCACGTCGGACGCGCCCAGGCACATTTTACCCGACTCGTCTGAAAAGATGCGCAGCCCGGCGGTCTTGGTCGCCAGCGCCTGCGCGTCCTTTAGAGTATCCGCCTGCTCCACGCCGAGAAGCACGAACAGCCCCGTGCCGATCTGCCCGGTCACCTGGCCGTCCACCCGCACGCACGCATGGCGCACGCGCTGGATAACCGCCCTCACGCGTCCTCCGTGATGCGGCGGCATTCCAGATAGAACCGCTTTTCATTGGCATCGCCCATCGAGAACGTCTTGCGGGGCAGCGCGCCGTCCCGCGCGACGGACGCGAACAGCGCCGATTTGCCGAGGGCGGGCAGCAAAAACGACGCCGCGCCCGGCTGTGTGCCCAGCCGGGCGGTCACCTCGTCGCCATGGACATAGTCGATCTTTCCGCCGTTCTCCTGCATCCAGCCATCCAGGAAATCCTGCACCATGCCCACCGGCAGAACGTCGCCGCCCAGATAGGCCGTCACATCGCCGCCCTCATGCAGAAAGCGCACCCGGCGCGCCGGGTCGCCGCTGTCCAGCGAGCCGCCGTCCGCCGCCATGGCGGTGATGAAATCATGGCGCAGCTTGGCGGCGTCCACCCCGGTCAGCACCCGGTGGATGGGTTCGAAGATGAGCGATTCGTCGTGGATGTTGACGAGTTCCACCATGGCGTACCGCGCGGGGTGGCTCTTCGCCGCGTCGCCGATCTTTTCCTTGAGATGCTCGTAGCACGCGCGGGCCGTGGCCAGCGAATGGTTGCCGTCGCCCGACGCATAAGCAAGCACCGGCCTGTCCGGCAGGCCGTACTTTTTGGCAAAGGCCTCGGGGGAAGCCAACGCCGCCAGCGCCTGCCGCACCGCGCCCGCCTGGTCGGCCGGCAGCCACCAGCCGCTCAGATGCCCGCCGTTCTGCATCAGATCGAAATTGTAAAGCGGCGCGAGCGCGCCCTTGTGCCGGGCGATGGGCTCGATGACCGTGCCGTCCGGATCGTCGATCAGCAGCATCACATGCGACAGTTCAATGGGCGCGCCCTCGCGGATCTGCATCCGGGGCTTGATGCGCGCCACCACCGTGCCTTCGGTGGGACGGATGGGCGAAGCGGAACCCGGGCTGTAATCATACTGTTCCAGATCGACCGCGCCCACCAGGCCGCGCCGCACCGCGCCGGAAGGCAGCCTGCGTTCCAGATAGACAAAGCTGTCTTTCAGCCTGGAAAAACGCCCCGCGTCCAGATAAGCGCGCATGGCGGCGTGAATCTCTTGGATGCGCGCGGCGGGGTCCTCCTTGTCGAGGTAGACCTCCGGGAACATCAGCCGCAGCGTGGAAGGCGCGTCACCCACAAATTTCTCCACTTCATCCCAATATTCCGGCTCGCTGGTGTACTGGTCGCAGGCCACCACGCTCCATTTCTGCATGCTGCAGCCACGCGGCAGCAAAATATCCGCGGGGCCGAACGCCCCCCATTGCAGCTTTTTTTCCATGATTCGCACTCCTAACGTCTGGTCTGTATGATTTGCGTCCCACGGCGGGCCGCTCAGCCGGCTTCCGGGCCCGCGCTGCCGGAACGGGTGACTTCCTGCACGCCCTCGATGTGGCGCATCCGGTTCAGTACGTTTTCAAGCTGCTTGGTGCCTGCCACGTCCACGGTGATGAGAATTTCCACCGCGCCATTCTTCAGTTCGCGCGCGTTGACCGCGTGGATGCCGATGTGCATGGCGGCCAGCGCAGAGGTAATATCCGCCAGCAGACCGTAGCGGTCGCCGGAGAGGATACGCAGCCCCGCCTTAAACGGCGTGTTCAGGTGCTCGGCCCAGTGCGCGTGCACGAACCGTCCGTCGTATTCGGGGTTTTTGAGGTTCTTGACCACATTGGGGCAGTCCCGCTTGTGGATGGACACCCCGAAACCGCGCGTGATAAACCCGACAATCTCGTCCCCCGGCAGCGGGTTGCAGCAGCGGGAAAGCTTGACCAGACAGTTGTCCAGCCCTTCCACGATGATGCCGCCCGCACTGTGGCGGGGCGTGACGTTCTCGGGCAGTTGGATCTTCTCCGGGTGCACCTGCTTGACATAGTCGTCTTTGATGCGCGGGATGACCTTGGAAAGCACGATGCCGCCGTAGCCGATGGCCGCCAGGAATTCGTCGGTGCCGTTGAAATGCTGCCGCTTCGCCACGCCTTCCAGGAATTCCTCAAGCGCGGCGCCGCTCAGCAAAATGCCGATGCGCCTAAACTCGCGCTCGATCTCCGAGCGGCCCTCGGCAATGTTCTCCTCGCGCCGCTCTTTTTTAAACCACGCGCGGATCTTGCTGCGCGCCTCGCTGGTGCGTGCGATGTTCAGCCAGTCGCGGCTGGGACCGTGCCCCGTCGCGGAGGTGGTGAGCACCTCCACGATCTGCCCGGTCTGGAGCTCATAGGTAAGCGGCACGATCTTGCCGTCGATCTTCGCGCCCGTCATGCGGTGGCCCACCTCGCTGTGGATGGCGTAGGCGAAGTCGATGGGGGTGGACCGGGCCGGCAGGTTGATGACATCGCCGCGCGGCGTGAAGACATACACCTCGTCGGGCGCGAGATCGGTCTTGAGCGAGTGAATGAAATCCTCCGCGTCCTTGACGTCGGTCTGCACCTCCAGCAGCTGGCGCACCCACTCCAGCCGGGATTCGAGCGAGCCTTTGTCCTTGCTGCTCTGGATGCCCAGCTTGTATTTCCAGTGCGCCGCGATGCCGTATTCCGCGGTGTGATGCATGTCCCAGGTGCGGATCTGCACCTCGATGGGCACGCCCTCCTTGCCGATGACGGTGGTGTGGAGCGACTGGTACATATTGGGTTTTGGGGTGGAGATATAATCCTTGAAGCGGCCGGGAACGGGCTTCATCAGGTCGTGAATCACGCCAAGGATATTGTAGCATTCATTCACGGTGTCCACGATCACACGCACGGCATAGATGTCATAAATCTGCTCGAACGCCCGCCCCTTCATATACACCTTGCGGTAGATGCCGTAGATGCTCTTGACGCGCCCTTCGATGTGCACGTTCATGTGCAGGCTCTGCAGGCGCTCGGCGATGCGGTTCTGAATGGACTGAAGAATGGCTTCGCGCTCATCCTTACGCTTTTTGAGCGCCACCTCGATCTCGTGATAGGCGACGGGGTCGAGGTGCCGGATGGAGAGATCCTCCAACTCGTCCTTCACGGTGCGGATGCCGAGCCGGTGCGCGATGGGGGCGTAGACCTCCATGGTGCCCAGCGAGATATCCAACTGCTTCTGCGAGGTCATCGCATCGAGCGTGCGCATGTTGTGCAGCCGGTCGGCCAGCTTGATGAGGATAACGCGAATATCCTTCGCCATGGCCAGCAGCATCTTACGAATGCTCTCCGCCTGCTGCTCCTCGCGGGAATAATGCGCTACCCGGCCTACTTTGGTCACACCGTCCACCAGCAGGGCCACATCGCTGCCGAACTGCTTGCGGATGTTCTCGAGGGGCACGCCCGTGTCCTCCACCACATCGTGCAGCAGCGCGGCACAAAGCGAATCGGTGTCCAGCCCGAGGTTGACCAGAATCGTCGCCACCGCCACCGGATGGATGATATACGGGTCGCCCGATTTGCGGAACTGCCCGTCGTGTGCCCTGTGCGCCAGCTCATATGCCGCCGTGATTTTCGGCACGTCATACGGCATGCCGCTCTCTTTTATTTTTTGCAGCAACCCTGCCAACATCTCATCCATATTTGCCACCCCAAACGCCAAAGCGCCTTCCCTGTCGATGATATATATCGTTCAGGCCGCCAAACGCACCGTCCGTTCAGGCTGTGCGCGGTCCGACCCCGCAGGCCCGCCTAAACCCGAGACTATACCCGCCCTGAGCTTACATGCGGGCTATGCCCGCCTGCGCCCATCAGCCGCCGCATGAGCGGGCTGTCTTCCAGCCGCACCTTCATATCCGTTTCCACACGCACCGCCAGGCCGCCTTCGCCCCGCGAAAACGCCGCCAGCCCGGTTTCGCGGAACACGTCCAAAATGAGCAGAAACTGCGTATAGTCCAGCTCCGGCATCTGCAGGCGCAGCGCGCCGCAGACACGTTTGGGTTCGAGCACGCCGCCGTCGTGCGCCGCGAGCGTGCGCCAGACCAGCGCGCAGGCTTTCCGGCCGGGCGGCGCGCCGTCTTCCTCGCCCGCGCGCAGACGCCGGTAACGCGCCCGCTGGCGCGCAAGCGCCGCGCTCTCCCGCACGGCGCGCACCAGCACGGACAGGCTGCGCCGCCCCTGCCACTCGTTCACCGAAAGCTCCGCGGCCAAGTCGAGCACATCGCCTTTGGCGAACGTCCGGCCCATCCGCTCCGCGCCGAAAACCAGCGCGTCAAACGGCCGCCCGCCCATCCGGCAGGCAAGCCGCAGGTGCTTTCCGCCCGAGAGCGGCCGCACCTCCGCCACCAGCACGTCTTCCAGATAGAACAGCGGAGCGGGGTTTTCCGCACCGCAGGGTTCGAGCCGGGCGCAGTCCTCGGCCGCAGCCAGCGTCAGGTCTTCCGCGTCCAGCGCGCAGTCCAGCCGCAGCACGGGCAGGATGTCGCAGTCCGCCGCAAACGCTTCCACCGTCTCGCGGAACGCGGGCAGGTTCTCCCTCCGGATGGAAAACCCCGCCGCCAGCGCGTGCCCGCCGTATTTTTCGAGCAGCGGCGCGCACGCGCTCAGCGCCTTATGCAGCGCAAACCCCTCGAAACTGCGACAGGACGCGCGCCCCACGCCGTCCTCCCCGAACGAAAGCACCATGGCCGGACGCTCGAAACGTTCGGTCAGGCGCGCCGCCACAATGCCGATCACGCCGTCGGCCCAGCCTTCGCCCGCCACGATGAGCACTTTGTTCTGCAGCAGGCCATCCGCGTGGATGACGGCTTCGGTTTCCTCCAAAATACGCGCTTCTTCGCGCTTGCGCGCGTCGTTGCAGGCGCAGAGGTGCTCCGCCAGCGTCTTCGCCCGCGCGGGAGACGCGGTGAGAAGCAGTTCCAGCGCGGGCAGGGCGCTGTCCATCCGCCCGGCAGCGTTGATACGCGGCGCGACGGTGAACGCCAGCAAAGACGCGTTTGGCGCTTTGCCGCCCGCACCCGCCTGTTCCAAAAGCGCGGCCAGCCCCGGCCTGCCCGCCTGTGCGAACATGTCCAGCCCCCGTTTTACCAGCACACGGTTTTCATCCAGCAGCGGCACCACATCCGCCACCGTGCCCAGACAGAGCAGGTCGCCGTATCGCGCAAACAGCGCGGTTTCACTCCCCGGTCCCTCCACGGCGCAGGCCAGCTTGAACGCCACGCCCACGCCCGCCAGCCCCTTGAACGGATAGGGGCAGTCCGGCCGCTTGGGGTCCACCACCGCGAAGGCGCCCGGCAACTCCGCGTGCGGCTCATGGTGGTCGGTGACGATGAGATCCAGCCCCCATTCACGCGCGGATTCGGCTTCCTCCAGCGCGGAGATGCCGGTGTCCACCGTGATGCAGAGCGCTGCGCCGCAGGCGCGCAGCCGGGCAAGCGCCGGACTGTTCAGACCATAGCCCTCGCTCTCTCGCTCGGGCAGGTAGGCGAATGCGTCCGCGCCCTGTTCGCGCAGGTAGCCGGTAAGCAGCGCGGCGGCCGTCACGCCGTCCACGTCGTAGTCTCCGTAAACGGCGATTGTTTCTTTCTTCTCAATGGCCTGCCGCACGCGCTCTGCCGCGCGGGGCATATCCGCCAGCAGCAACGGATCGTGCAGCGTGCCCGCGCAGTCGAGGAACGCCTGCGCGCCGTCCGCGTCCGCAAAGCCGCGCAGGGCGAGCAGACGGGCCAGCACCGGGGATGCGCCCGCGTCCCGCAGGGTGCGCGCGGCCTGTTCCTCCGGCGCGCCGATGATCCATTCGCGCAAACCCTCGCCTCCGTTCCCCTTGTATGGTGTACAATTCATTGTAGCATGGGCGGCGGCATTGTCAACCATATAGCGTGCCCCGCAGGCCGGATTTTTTGCATCCACGCCCGCGGGCGGGTAAATATTGCAAGGCATTTGCAAACATACTATAATAACAGGGACATGCACGCGGCCCGGGAAAGGCGCGCGCAGCCAAATTCGCAAAGGCGGGAGATATGCACATGCAGCGCACGGAGATACGGGACTTGTTCGCCCGCGCAGACAGCTTTACGGCGGCAGACATCACGGTGGCCGGGTGGGTACGCACTTTACGGCACTCCAAATCCATCGGTTTTCTGGAGCTGAACGACGGCAGCTGTTTCGGACATTTGCAGGCGGTATGCGACGAGCAGGCGCTCACCAATTTCGGCGAGGTGATGAAACTGGGCGTAGGCGCGGCGGTGGTCGTGCGCGGGCGGCTCGCGCTCACGCCGCAGGCGCGCCAGCCGTTCGAACTGCACGCCGCGTCGGTGGAGATCGAGGGCACATGCCCGCCCGACTACCCGCTCCAGAAAAAACGCCACACGCTGGAATTCCTGCGCACCATGCCGCACCTGCGGCCGCGCGCCAACACGCTGGGTGCGGCGTTCCGCATCCGATCGACGGCGGCGCTGGCTATCCACCGCTTCTTCCACACGCACGGCTTCCAATATATCCACACGCCCATCATCACTGCCAGCGATGCCGAGGGCGCGGGCGAAATGTTCCGCCTGACGGTGCTGGACATCGCCGACCCGCCCCGCACGCCGGACGGCGCAGTGGATTTTTCAAAAGATTTCTTCGGGCGGCCGGTGAGCCTGACGGTCTCCGGCCAGTTGGAAGGCGAGAGCATGGCGCTGGCGTTCGGCAAGATCTATACGTTCGGGCCCACGTTCCGCGCCGAAAATTCCAACACCACCCGCCACGCGGCGGAATTCTGGATGGTGGAGCCGGAAATCGCCTTCGCCGACCTGGACGACGACCGCGCGCTCGCACGGGACATGATGCAGGCGGTACTGAAAACCGTGCTGGACGAATGCCCGGACGAACTGGCGTTTTTAAACCAATATGTGGACAAGGGCCTGCTCGCGCGCCTGGAGCATGTGGCCACTTCGGACTTTGCCTGCGTGACCTACACCGAGGCGGTGAAGCTGCTTGAAAAGGAAAACGCGCGCTTCAGCTATCCGGTGTCCTGGGGTTGCGATCTACAGACCGAGCATGAACGGTATTTGACGGAAGAAATCTTTAAGGCGCCGGTTTTCGTGGTGGATTATCCCAAAGAGATCAAGGCGTTTTACATGCGGCAAAACGGCGATGGCAAAACCGTGGCGGCCATGGACCTGCTGGTGCCGGGCATCGGGGAGATCATCGGCGGCTCGCAGCGCGAGGAGCGCGAAACCGTGCTGCTTACGCGTATGGAGGAACTGGGCATGCCCATCGAGGCCTACCGCTGGTATCTTGACCTGCGGCGGTTTGGCGGCGCACGGCATGCCGGGTTCGGGCTGGGGTTCGAGCGGCTGGTGATGTACCTCACCGGCATCGGCAATATCCGCGATGTGCTTCCCTTCCCGCGCACCGCCGGCACAGCCGGCTTTTAAGCTCAGGTCTACCCTGTGCAAACAATCGGCGCACAGCCCGCACGGGCGGCGGGCGCGTCAAAGGAGGACGTGGAATGAAAACATTATACATAGACTGCCAGGCAGGTATCTCGGGCGATATGTTCGTGGCGGCGCTGCTCGACCTCGGCGCGCCGGAGCAAACGCTGCGCGACGCGCTCGCAAGCCTGCACACCGACGATTTCCGCATCGAGATCACCAAAAAACAGACGCACGGCATCCTCTGCACTGATTACAACGTCATTCTGACACATGAGGAACCCGAGGATGGCAGTGCGCATCATCACGAACACGACCATCATCACGCGGGGGAACATGACCATCACCATGAGCACGTCCACGCGACCGCCGTGCAGGACACGCCGCACAGTGCGCACCACGCCCACCGCAACCTGCACGACATCGAAGCGCTGCTGGACGCCAGCGCGCTTTCCCCCGCCGTGCGGGAGCTGTCCAAAACCATTTTCGGGTTTGTCGCCCGCGCCGAAGCCAAGGTGCACGGCCTGCCGCTGGAGGAAATCCATTTCCACGAGGTGGGCGCGGCGGATTCCATTGCCGACATCGTGGGCGCGGCGGTCTGTGTGGACGCGTTGGGTGCGCAGGACATCCGCTTCTCCCCGCTCACCGAGGGCGGCGGCTTTGTGCGCTGCGCCCACGGGCTGCTGCCGGTGCCCGCGCCCGCCACGGCGGAAATTTTGCGCGCCGCGCGCATCCCCTACCGCACCAAAGACGTGGACGGCGAGATGGTCACACCCACCGGCGCGGCCATCGCGGCGGGGCTCGCGCGCGGGTTTGGCCCCATGCCGGCCATGCGTGTGGAAAAAACGGGCTATGGCGGCGGCAAGCGGGAGTTTCCTCACGCAAACATTTTACGCGCATTTCTGGGAGAAACGGAGCAAACGGCAGACCCGGGGCGCGACCGTGTGCGTGTGCTGGAAACCTGCATCGACGATTCCACCGGCGAAGCGCTGGGCCACGCGCTCGAGCTGCTGTTTGCGGCCGGCGCGGCGGATGCCTATTACACACCGGTATTCATGAAAAAAAACCGCCCCGCCTGGCTGCTCACCGTGCTCTGCGCGCCGGAGCTGGAGGAAACGATGACGGAAATCATCTTCGCGCACACCGGCGCCATCGGCCTGCGCACCCGCGAAAGCGAGCGCATCGTGATGGCGCGCGGCTTCGGCGCGGTGGATACGCCCTACGGCAAGATTCGTCTCAAACGCAGCACGTTCGGCGGCGTGGAAAAGATCAAGCCGGAGTTCGAGTCCCTGCACGCGGCGGCGGAACGCGCGGGCATCCCCATCACACGGGTGGATACCGAGGCGCGGGCACGCGCGGCAGCGGGAGAAGCACGCTGGGAACCGTCCGCACACAGCGGACATCCGTTCGCATAAAAATGATTTTTTATATGGAATTTATGCAAAACATCTTCTGCTGCAGGTTGCTCATCCTGCTTGCACAAGATGTTTTGCAGTTTATTTAAAATAAACTTGCAAAAAACGCGATCTCGCAGTATAATAGGAGCGCTGAACGCAATTTTGACCCGGCAAGCCGTATACAACCCGCCGGGCATTTCTGGAGGACAGGATCCATGTCTAATCTTTCGTCGCTTTCGCGCGAGCAACTGCTGGCGCTCAAAAAACAGCTCACGGAGCAATATGATGCCTGCCGGGCGCAGGGCCTACAGCTAAATATGGCGCGGGGCAAGCCCGGCCGGGAGCAGCTCGACCTCTCCACACCGCTGCTCACCTGTGTGAGCAGTGCGGAAGCCTGCATCTCCGAAGACGGCACCGACTGCCGCAACTACGGGGGTTTAGACGGCCTGCCCGGCATGAAGCGCCTCTTTGCCGACCTGTTGGAGGTGCGGCCTGAAAACGTCATGGTGGGTGGCAACTCCAGCCTGAACCTGATGTATGACACCATCGCCCGCGCCATGCTCTACGGCGTGCTGGGCGGCACCCCGTGGAGCAGGCTGGAGCGGGTCAAATTCCTCTGCCCGGTGCCGGGTTACGACCGGCATTTCACCGTGTGCGAAAGTCTGGGCATCGAAATGGTGCCCGTGGAGATGCGGGAAGACGGCCCCGACATGGCCACAGTGAAAGACCTTGCGAAACACGACCCGGCTGTCAAGGGCATCTGGTGCGTGCCGAAATATTCCAATCCGGAAGGCAAGACCTATTCCGACGCGGTGGTGGACGCATTCGCCGCCCTGCGCCCGGCCGCCGCCGATTTCCGCATCTTCTGGGACAACGCCTATTGCGTGCACCATATTCGCGACGAGCACGACGAGCTGAAGAACATCCTGGACGCCTGCGCCGCGCAGGGCCGGCCGGATATGGTATATCTGTTCACCTCCACCTCCAAAATCACCTTCCCGGGGGCGGGCGTGGCGGCCATGGCGGCCAGCGAGACCAATATTGCCGACATCCGCAGGCACCTCTCCGCCCAGACCATCGGGCCGGATAAACTCAACCAGCTGCGGCACCTGCGTTTCTTCAAAGACCGTGCGGGTGTGGAGGCGCACATGAAAAAGCACCAGGCCATCCTTGCGCCGAAATTTGCGGCGGTGCAGGAGATTTTGCAGGCTGAGCTGGGCGGGCTGGACATTGCCGAATGGACACACCCGCACGGCGGCTATTTCATCAGCTTCAACGCGCCGGACGGCTGCGCCGCCCGCATCGTGCAGCTCTGCCGCGAGGCCGGCGTGGTAACCACCCCGGCGGGCGCGACCTATCCGTACGGGCGCGACCCGCGCGACCGCAACATCCGCATCGCGCCCAGCGTGCCGCCGCTGAGCGAGCTGCGCACCGCCATTTCCCTGTTCACACTCTGCGTAAAGCTCGCAGCGGTGGAAAAACTGGGAACACGCAAGCCCGTCCTCGCCTGATTTCTTCCGCACATCTTCAAGCCCGCCCTTCCCGTTTACCGGGACAGGCGGGCTTTTTTGCAGGCTTTCCGGCAGCACAGACTTCAGCATCTCGGCCGACCGTGCTATAATACAACTGTGTAAAAACGGTACGGAAAGGGATGCGCCATGGAATACGACTGCCTGATTGTGGACGACGAAGAAGCGCTGGCACAGAGCACCTGCGACTATTTCAACCTGTTTGAGGTCAGCACCGCGTGGGTGCCCGGCATGCCCGCCGCCCTTACCTTTCTGCAGGCCAACCGTGCGGAAGTCATTTTGCTGGACATCAACCTGCCGGACGGCTCGGGGTTTTCGCTCTGCAAACACCTACGGCAGACCAGCGACACGCCCATCCTGTTCATCAGCGCACGCACCAGCGACGACGACCAGATCCTCGCGCTGGGCATCGGCGGCGACGATTATATCCAGAAGCCCTACTCGCTCAGCGTGCTGCTGGCCAAGGTGCGCGCGGTGCTCAAACGGCGGCGCGCAGGCACCGCCGCCCGTTACGCGTCCGCGTTCTCCTGCGGTGATCTCTCCATCGAGTTTGACGCCGGGCGCGTACGAAAAAGCGGTGCGCCGCTCACGCTGAAAGCGATGGAATACAAGCTGCTGGCCTACCTGGTGCAAAACCGCGGGCGCATCATCCCCAAAGAGGAGCTGTTCCGCAACGTGTGGGAGGACGCCGTCACCGGGGACGGCACGCTCAACGTCCACATCCGCCGCCTGCGCGAAAAGATCGAACAAGACCCCAACCATCCCGTCCACATCCTCACCGTTTGGGGAACGGGCTATCGTTTTGAAGGAGACGCGCCATGAACCTCAAACCGCTCTATGCGTTCATGGCGCTGTTTTGCGCGGCCGGCGCCATTCTCCTGTTTTTCATCCTGCGCGGTGGAGAAAACGACGTGCCGGTGGCGGCCTATAACGACATCGCACGCTCACTTGGTGAACAGTGGAACCGTCTGGACAAGCACGACCTGCCCGGCCTTTCCTACCACATCGACTATGCGGTGCTGGACTTAAACGGCAACGTGCGCGCCGCCACCCACGCGGGGCTGGATGAGCCCACCGTTTTCTCCGCCGTCAGGCGCCGGGACACCGTGCTGGACATCTCTGCAAACGGCGTCGTGGTGGGCAACGTGCTGTTTTACAGCCACGCCGCGCAGGACCGGCAGGCGCAGCGGCAAGCGCTGTTCTTTGCCGGGCTGCTCCTGCTGGCACTGCCGCTGCTGTTCTGCATAGGGTTCTCGCTCTGGCTGCGGCACTCGCTCATTCACCCGTTCCGGCTGCTCGACGCGTTTGCCAGGCGGGTGGCGGCGGGCAATCTCGACATCCCGCTCGCCATGGACAAGGAAAACCTGTTCGGGCCGTTCACCGAAAGCTTCGACCTCATGCGCGACGAGCTGGCGCGCGCAAAAGAGAACGAATACCGTGCCAACCGCAGCAAAAAGGAACTGGTGGCCTCGCTCAGCCACGACATCAAAACCCCGGTCGCCTCCATCCTTGCGGTGACGGAACTGATGCTGGTGCGCGAGCCGGATGCCGCCGCGCGCAAAAACTGGGAGACCGTCCACGCCAAAGCGGAACAGATCAGCCTGCTCATCAACAATCTGTTCCACGCGTCGCTGGAG
Source organism: Ethanoligenens harbinense YUAN-3 (assembly GCF_000178115.2). NCBI lineage: Bacteria > Bacillati > Bacillota > Clostridia > Eubacteriales > Oscillospiraceae > Ethanoligenens > Ethanoligenens harbinense. The sequence continues at coordinate 363,996 of NC_014828.1, read as the reverse complement.
GAACTGCAAAAGCTGCCGGTGGAACCCTCTGAAGAAAACAGCGCCGCGTTGGGGGAAATGCTCCGCGCGGCAGACTACAACGGGCGGACAGCCGTTTCACCCATCCCGCCCTGCCTGCTGCGGTTCGACCGCCTGCGGCTCCAACAGGTGTTCGACAACATCATCCACAATTCCTATAAATATGCCGACAGCGCCATTCTGGTCACCTTCATTTTCGAGGGTGCGGCGCTTTCCGTCACCATCGCGGACAACGGCCCGGGCGCGCCGCCGTCCGACCTCGCGTTGCTCTGCAACAAATTCTACCGCGGCAAAAACGCCGCCGGAAAAAGCGGCTCCGGCCTGGGACTCTACCTCTCCCGCTACCTGATGGAACAGATGGGCGGTACTCTCGCCTGTGAGAATCGCCTGCGCGGGGAGACCGTCTGCGGGTTTGCCGTGCGGCTGCATATCCCGTTCCCCGCCGCATCTGTCCGGTAAACCCGCAGAAATTAAGAAACGGTTAAGGATCGCGTAAAGACCTGTTAAGGCACATGCAGGTAGAATGAAGGCACGATAAACCGAACGTGCGGCGCGGCCGGCTTGCCGCATGCGCAAAGCCCTCTCGCGCCGCACAAGCAGGCTGTGCCTGCCGAAAGGATGATTTGCATGTCACAGGCGATCGTGACCACACAGAAACTCTGCAAGACCTTTTCACAATCCGGCCTGCAGCAGCATGTGCTCAAAAACCTCGATCTGGAGATCCGCGAAGGCGATTTCACCGTCATCATGGGGGCCTCCGGCGCGGGCAAATCCACGCTGCTCTACGCGCTTTCCGGCATGGACCGGCCCACGCTGGGCGGCATCCGCTTCGCCGGGCAGGATATCTCCCGCATGAACAACGACCAGCTCGCCGTGTTCCGCCGCCAAAACTGCGGATTCGTGTTCCAGCAGGTTTTTTTGATGGACAGCATGAGCGTGATGGACAATGTGCTGGCCTGCGGTCTGCTGGCGGGAGGAGAGCGCAAAGCCGTCGCCGCCCGTGCCAAAGCCCTGTTTGAGCAGGTGGGTCTGCGTGAAGCGGACTGGAAGAAGTTTCCCTCGCAGCTTTCGGGGGGCGAGGCGCAGCGCGCGGGGATGGTGCGCGCACTCATCAACACGCCCAAAGTCGTGTTTGCCGACGAGCCCACCGGCGCGCTCAACTCCGCCTCCGGCAAGGCGGTGCTGGATGTGCTCACCCAGGTGCATCAAAACGGGCAAAACGTCGTGATGGTCACGCATGACCTGCGCTCGGCGCGGCGCGGCAACCGCATCCTGTACCTGAAAGACGGTGTGGTCTGCGGGGAGTGCGGCCTGGGCTCGTATGTCGGCGGCGACCGCACCCGGCACGACAAGCTGACGGCGTTTTTAAAGGAAATGGGGTGGTGAGCATGCAAAGCGTCTGGATGCTGGCCGCCGCCAACCTGCGCAGGCACAAGAGCGCGGGCATCACACTGGGGCTGCTCACCCTCATCGCGGCCCTGCTGCTCAACCTCGGTCTCCTGAACCTGACCAACCTGCCGCGCATTTTCGACCAGAAACGCACGGAACTGCATACGCCGGACTTCGTAGCCACTTTGCCCGACAGCATCGGCGCCGCCAAGCAGGCGGAACTGGAACGCTTCATCTCTACATACAAAGGCGTGACCGGGACCTCACAGGAAACGGCGCTGTATTACCGCGCCGCTTCCTTCCCCATCGGCGGCTCTGCTTTCTCCACCTCCGTCGCCGTGGAAAGCAGCGGCGAAGCAAAACATCTCTCATTCGTGGGCGCAAGGGCGGCGGAAACCAATGAGTCCATCTATGTCCCCTACATGCTCTCCACCAAAGGCTACCGGCTGGGGGACACGCTCAAACTCACCATTCTCGGAAAAACCTATGCGTTTCGCATCGCGGGCTTTGAGGAAGACCTGCTCTGGGGCAACACCATGACCGGCAGCATGCGGTTCTTCCTGCCGGACAGCGCCTATCGGGCATTTGCCACCCTGCCGGAAAATGCCCCCGCGAAGAGCGTGCTGTTCAACGCCTACACCAAAACCTTATCGGATGCGGCCGACCTGTCCAACGCGTTTTTGCTTCAGGCAAGCTCCGACAACCAAGGGGAACTGCCCTGGAGGCTGAGCATCAACAACACCAAGCTTGCGGTATCCATGCCGGTGATGATCGGTGCGGCGCTGGAGATTTCTTTCGCCTTTGTGGTGGCACTCATCGTACTGCTGGTGGTGCGCTTCCGCATCGTGGGCAGCATTGAGGAAGACATCCGCAACATCGGCGCACTTGAGGCCGTGGGATACACCGGCAGGCAGATCCGCGCCGCGTTCCTGCTTCAGTTTTTGCTAACGGGTTTGGCGGGAGGGATCGCAGGCATCGGCCTTTCCTATGCCGTCGCCATCCCGCACAGCCAGTCACTGGCGGCACAGACCGGCCTGAACTGGCAGCAGGGATTCGACCCGGCGGTCAGCCTGCTCACGCTTGCCATCCTTCTCAGCTGTGTGGCGCTGGTCGCTTTGGTGGCCGCCTCCCGCATCCGCAAACTGCCGGTCATCACGGCGCTGCGCGGCGGCATCACCACCCACAGCTTCCGCAAAAACCACCTCTCGCTGGAAACCTCGCGCGGTCCGCTCAGCCTGCTTCTGGCCTGCAAATCCATATGGGCGGACGCCAGGCAGAACATTGCACTGGGCATCATCTTCGCGGCAGTGTCGTTCGCGGCGGTCTTCACGTTCCTGCTATTTTATAATTTCGGCGTAGACAACACGGCCGTCATGCACCTGATGGGCGGTGAGCCGGACGACATCTCTGTCGAAATGAAAAGCGGCGCGGACATTCAGACGCTGCAGCAAAATATCCGCGCTCTGCCGCACGTCACGCAGGCGCTCACATATGATGTCCCCATGGTGGAGACCGACGGCCAGGCCAGTTACGGTGCCGTCACCCCGGATTTCGGCCTGCTCAAAAACAACCAGACTTACGGGGGGCGCTATCCCAAGCATGACAACGAAGTGGCCATCGGCGGCGTGCTGGCCGGGCACCTGCATAAAGGCATCGGGGACACCGTGCGCATTACCGCAGGAGGCCGGAGCGCCGACTATCTCATCACCGGCCTGACCCAGAGCATCAACGACCTGGGCACGGGCAGTTACCTCACCGAGGACGGTTTCCGCCGCATCTCGCCGCAATTCGTCCCCTCCTATCTGTTCGTCTATATGGAAAATCATACGCACATTTCCGACACCATACAAACCATCAACACCCGGTTTGGTGCACAGGTCACCGGCGTTTCCAATGACCATGCAACCGCACGGAACATTCTGGGCACCTATGGAACAGTGGTGGCCGTATTTGCCTCGCTGATGTTCGCGGTGATGGCACTGATCGTCGTCCTGATCCTGGTGCTGCTCACCGGTGCGATGCTGGTGCGCCGCAGACAGGAATTCGGCATTCAGAAAGCGCTGGGGTTCACCACCGGGCAGCTCATGCGGCAGGTCGCACTCAGCTTTCTGCCGGTGGGCATCATCGGCGCACTGGCGGGCTGCCTGCTGGGGCAATCCTTTGCCAACCCGCTTGTCAGCGCTCTCTTCCGCGCGATGGGGCTTTTGAAGCTGGACTTCATTCTCCCCGCCGCCACCGTGCCGACGGTCTGCATCCTCATCGCACTGCTCACCTACGGCATTTCCATGCTGGCGGCCCGGCGTGTGCGGCGCATTTCCCCCTGCGTATTGCTATCCGACTAAGCCTATTAAACCACAAAAAAGGACTGCGGTATACTGCAGTCCTTTTTTGCACCAATGCCGAAAATCTATGCCGAAACTGCTGAATTGTTTTCGTTCTCCGTTGCCGCGACGGTGGACGCGGACGCGGCGGACGACGCCGTCGAGTCGGACGCGGTGCCCGCGCTGTCGCTCTGCGTGCCCAGAATCGTGATCGCCGACGCTTTGCCACTGCTGTCGAGTTCGACTTTCACAATCGTCCCCACCGTGATATCGGACAGAGAAGCCGATGTGTCGGCGGACGAAGCGGCACTGTCGGTCGAGGAAGTCGTGTCGGACGAGCTGCCCGGCGCCTGCCCACCGGACGGACGGGTCATTTTCGTGATGGTCGCGCCATCCGCGGCCGTGACGGTCTGGGCCTTACCGGTCAGCGTCAGGCCGGGCATCCCACCCCCCGCAGGCACGTTGCCCGCACCACCGGACGCGGTGCCCTGATCCGGCGGCGTGCCGTTCTGGCTACCGGATGCGGTACCCCGCCCGCCACCCGGGCCGCCCTGGCCACCGCCCATCGTTCCCAGCGCCAACGTGATGGTTGACCCGTTTACGGCGGTCACCTTGCCGTAAAGAGTATTCGCGGACGAACCGCTGCCGCCGGACGAGGACGACGCAACGGAAACCGCCTTGCTGCCGCACGCGGCCAAAGCCGCCGCGCATACCACTGCCGCCACCAGTAAAACAGCCGGTTTCCACCATTTCCATTTGACCATATAAGAATCCACTCCTATTCTCTGCCATGGGTGTTCGTTCGACTGCACCCAGTATGGCGGGGCAACGTGAAAGCCGTATGGTCATCCGATGAAAATCGCAGAATTTTTTCAAAAAACAGGCGCGGCGTGCCTCTGCCTCATACGGAAACGCGCCGCGCCGATCTATATCCAATTATTTTGCGACGATATTGATGAGTTTCCCTTTAATAAAAATGACCTTGACGACCTGCTTGCCCTCCACATTGGCCTGCACGCGCGGCAGTTCCAGCGCGGCGGTCTGCACGGTCTGCTGATCGGCGTCCGCGTCCATTTCCACCGTGCCGCGCAGTTTGCCGCAAACCTGCACCGCGATCCGCACGCGGGCATCCACACATTTGGCCTCGTCATAAGTCGGCCATTTCTGCGCGTTCAGCCGCCCGCCAAGGCCGGTGACCTCCCAAAGTTCCTCGGTGATGTGCGGCGCGAACGGGTTGAGCAGCAGCAAAAACGTGCGCCATTCCCCGCGCGACGCGCCCTCCTTGGCAAAACGGTTGAGCAGGGTCATCAGCGCGGCGATGGCCGTGTTGAATTTCATGCTCTCGATGTCGCCCGTGACCTTTTTAATGGTCTTGTGCAGGTCGCTTTCCAGTTCCGGGCGGTAGCCGTCGCCCGGCAGAAGTTTTTCCTGCAAGTTCCAGACACGCTCCAGGAAACGTTTGCTGCCGCGGATGCCGGTGTCCGACCACGGGGCGGCCTTTTCAAAATCCCCGATGAACATTTCATACAGCCGCAGCGTATCCGCGCCGTAGGCTTTCACCATCTCGTCCGGATTGACGACGTTGCCGCGCGATTTGGACATTTTTTCGCCGTTTTCACCCAGAATCATGCCGTGGCTCGTCCGCTTCTGATACGGCTCCGACGTGGGTACGATGCCTAGATCAAACAGCGCCTTGTGCCAGAAACGCGAATAGAGCAGATGCAACGTGGTGTGCTCCATGCCGCCGTTGTACCAGTCCACCGGCAGCCAGTATCTCAGCGCTTCAGGTGATGCGAGCGCCTTGCCGTTGTGCGGGTCGGTGTAGCGCAGGAAGTACCACGACGAGCCTGCCCACTGGGGCATGGTGTCGGTCTCACGCCGGGCGGGGCCGCCGCAGTGCGGGCAGACGGTGTTCACCCAGTCGGTCATGGCCGCCAGCGGCGACTCGCCGTTGTCCGTCGGCTCATAGGATGCCACTTCCGGCAGGCGCAGCGGAAGCTGGTCTTCCGGCACGGGCACCCAACCGCATTTTTCACAATAGACCAGCGGGATGGGCTCGCCCCAATAGCGCTGGCGGGAAAACACCCAGTCGCGCAGCTTGTAGTTGACCTTAGCCTCGCCGCGGCCGGTCTCCTCCAGCCACGCGATGATTTTTTCTTTGGCCTCTTCGACCGTCAGGCCGTCGAGAAAGCCGGAGTTGACCATCGTGCCGGTCGCGCAGTCGGTAAACGCTTCCTGTTCCACGTTGCCGCCCGCGACCACCTCCACGACAGGCAGGCCGAATGTACGGGCGAACGCGAAGTCGCGTTCGTCATGCGCGGGCACGGCCATGATGGCGCCGGTGCCGTATGTGACCAGCACATAATCCGACAGAAAAATCGGGATTTCTTTGCCGGTGGCGGGGTTGACGGCGCGCACACCCTTGATCTCCACGCCGGTCTTGTCCTTCTGCACCTCAGTGCGCTCAAAATCGGACTTGTGCGCGGCTTCATCCTGATAGGCGCGCACCGCGTCGAGGTTTTCAATCTTGTCCGCCCATTTTTCAAGGATGGGGTGCTCCGGCGCGATGACCATATAGGTGGCGCCGAAGATGGTATCCGGCCTTGTGGTATAGATGAGCAACGGGTCGCCCGCCGCGGTGTCGAACCGCACCTGCGCGCCGGTGGAGCGCCCGATCCAGTTTTTCTGCTGGGTCTTCACGCGCTCGATATAATCGAGACCGTCGAGGTCGTCGATCAGGCGCTGGGCATAGTCGGTGATCTTGAGCATCCACTGGCTCTTGACCTTATGCACCACCTCGCTGCCGCACCGCTCGCAAACGCCGTTCACCACTTCTTCGTTGGCCAGCACGCATTTGCAGGAGGTGCACCAGTTGACGCGCATTTCCTTTTTGTAGGCCAGTCCTTTTTTGAACAGTTGGAGGAAGATCCACTGCGTCCATCTATAATACAACGGGTCGGTGGTGTTGATCTCGCGCGACCAGTCAAACGAAAGCCCCAGCGATTGCAACTGCTGCTTGAAATGTGCCACGTTGTTTTTGGTGACGATCTCGGGGTGGATGTGGTTTTTGATGGCAAAGTTCTCGGTGGGCAGGCCGAACGCGTCCCACCCCATCGGGTACAGAACGTTATAGCCCTCCAGACGGCGCTTGCGGGACACGATGTCCAGCGCCGTATAGGAACGCGGATGCCCCACATGCAGCCCCTGCCCGGATGGATAGGGGAATTCGACCAACGCGTAAAACTTCGGTAGTGAAAAATCGTTTTTCGCGTGGAACACACCGGTCTCTTCCCAGAGCTTCTGCCATTTTTTTTCGATAGCGGCGAAATCGTAGTGCACGTTTCAGCCCTCCTGCTTGATCAACTGCTGTATATCGACGCGCTCCCCGTCGGCCCACAGGCGCTCCAGGTTGTAAAACGCGCGGGTGTCCCGGTGGAAGATGTGGATGACCAGCCCGCCGTAATCAAGCACCGCCCAAGTGCCCGAGCGCACGCCCTCGGTGCGCAGCGGCTCCACGCCCGCCTGCGAAAACTGAAATTCCAGCTCCTCCGCCAGCGATTTCACCTGTGTGGTGCTGTTGCCGGTGGCCAGCAGGAAATAATCCGCGATGATGCTGATATTGCCGATCTCAATGGCCGTGAGGTCTTCCGCCTTGCGGTTGTCCAGAATTTCGACTGCTTTTTCCAACAATTCCTTTGAGGTCAGTGCGACCGCCTCCCTGTTCGTTTTGGTTGTTTTTATTATCATAACGGGTCCGCGCGTGCTTTTTCGCGCCCCCGTGCTTTATTGTATCCAGTCTGACGGATTTACGTCCCGTCCGACGAAAAAGCGACGGTGCGCGGGCGGCTCTGCCCATGCACCGCCGCGAGGGCGAACATCCCGTAAGCACAACATTGCCCGCGCGCTTCCGCCTTTTATTTTGCCGCGAGCAAAAGCTCATTGCGCGCTTCCACCGTGCCCAGATGGAGCAGAGCGCCCCTGTCCAACAGGGTGCGGATGGAGCGCTCCAGCGAATCCAGATACCCGGCATCCAGCGAGCGGGCGGCGGCGGCGCGGGCCTGCTCCACGCCGGGATAATCCCGATCCTCGGAAATACAGTCGGCCAGATAAACGATTTTGCCCAGGCGTGAAAGCCCCTTGCGGCCGGTGGTGTGCCAGCGCACGGCTTCCAGAACGTCTTCGTCGGCCACGCCGTACTCGTATTTGAGCAGCGCATACCCCGCGATGGCGTGCCAGAGCTTGGGCGTCACACGCTCAACATCATCAAGCAGTATACTATATTTCTCCATGGTTTGCAACTGCGCGTCGGGCTTCATCTCTTTGGCGATGTCGTGCACCAACCCGGCGAATGCGGCCTGCTCCGGGTCGCCGCCATAGCGCCGGGCCAGCTCCGCCGCCGCCTTGGAAACCATCCGGGAATGATGGCGGCGCTTTTCGCCGAGTGTCTCATCTAAAATTTTTTCAAAACGCTGCGTATCCACCTGATCCCGCCCCTTTGTCATTGTTGAAAGTCCGGTCCAACCGGCCGGTAGAGCCCGTTCTGATAAATATAGTCCCGCACGGCGTCCGGTACCAGCGCGCGCACGTCCCCGCCCTCGGCCAGCGCGTCGCGCACCTCGGTAGAGGAAATGTCCAGCACCGGAATGGCCTCGATGTGGCAGCGCGCGCCGTATTTCCGTTCGAGCAGGCGGGCGTGCTCCTTCAACGAGGGCAGTTCCCCTTCATGGCGGGACGCCGTGCAGAGCACCGCCGTGCGCGCGATCTCGGTAAACCCGTTCCATTCCTCAATGGTGAGGAACATATCCGCTCCCATGAGGAAATACAGTTCGTCGTCCGGATAGAGGCCCGCCAGTTCGCGCAGCGTGTCCACCGTATAGCTTCTGCCGCCGCGGCGGACCTCCACATCCGAAACGGCCAGCGAGGGCATGTCCCGGACCGCCAGCCGGCACATCTCCAACCGGTCGATCGCGGGCAGCAGGTCGTCCACCTCTTTGTGCGGCGGAATGCAGGTGGGCACCAGCAGCACCGTGTCCAGCCCCAGCGCGCGGCAATAGCCGCCCGCCAGATGCAGATGCCCTTTGTGGATGGGGTTGAACGTGCCGCCGAACACGCCGATCTTTTTCAATGCCGCTCCCCCCTCACACCTGCAGCACCGGATGCTCCGGGTTGGCCCGGTAGAGCACGAATCGCGTGCCGATCACCTGCACCACTTCGGCGCCCAGCGCCTGCGCCAGCAGGGTTGCGGCCTCTTTGGCGGTCACCGGCGCGGTCTCCAGCACGCGCAGCTTGATAAGCTCGCGCGCGAGCAACGCGTCTTCCGCCTGCTTTTGCAGCGTTTCGGTCACGCCCTGTTTTCCCACCTGAAACAGGGTGTCGATGGTATTGGCCATGCCGCGCAGAGCGGCGCGCTGTTTGGAAGTCAGCAATAGGATATCCTCCGTTTTTATGATATGATCGTTCACAGGCCGAACAGAGCGCGCTTGTCCGCGTCCGGGTCGTCCGGCACGGAAAGCGTGTCGTGCCAGACCAGCACAGGCAACGGCCCGGCCGGTTCCGGGGGCGACCAGATGTTGAGATACAGGCAGTCTGCCGACTGCTTGCGGTCGATGCCGGCAAGCCGCTCCATAAACCCGCGAGGCTGCGGGCACACCGAGCCGAACCGGGTGGCATCGCGCACGCTGTCCCCGGGTGCGGGCTTCTCAGGCGCGCCAAACCGCCTGGCCCCCACCGGCGGTTTGGCATATGGGATGCCGTGGAACACTCGCACACTCCCATCTTCGGTCCCCCGCACACGTCCATATCTGGTCGGGATGAGATCTGCCGCCATGTTCCAGTTTCCTTTCCCGTCAGTCTTGCGGCGCGAGCGCCTCCGCCAGCGCGCGCAGCGCCCTGCCGCGATGGCTACAGGCATCCTTTTCCTCGCCGGAAAGCGCGGCGAAGGTCTTTCCGCTTTCCGCCTCGATGAACACCGGGTCGTAGCCAAAACCGTCCGTCCCGTCCTTGGCAAACGCGACGCGCCCCTCGCACACGCCTTCCACAGCGATCTCCCTCCCGTCGGGGAAGAGGCAGCAGATGGCGGAAACAAACCGTGCCGTGCGCTTTTCCTCCGGCACGCCGGAAAGCGCGGCCAGCAGTTTGGCGATGCGGTCGTCATCGGTGGCGTGCGCGCCCGCGTACCGCGCCGAATAGACGCCGGGCGCGCCGTCCAGCGCATCCACACACAGACCGGAATCATCCGCCACAGCGGGCCTGCCCGCCGCTTTGCAGACCGCTTCGGCCTTGATACGCGCGTTTTCCGCAAAAGTCGCGCCCGTTTCCTCGGGGTCGCACGCCACGCCCGCCTCGCGCTGAGAAATCACATCATGCCCCAGCGGCGCGAGAATGCGGCGGATCTCCGTCAGTTTATGCGCGTTGCCGGTGGCGGCCACGAATGTCATATCCAGTCTCCTTTATACTTCCAAAATCAACCGTCCTGCCCGGCGGCTTCCTCGTCCGCACCCTGGAACAATGCGTCCACGAACGCGCGGGGATCGAACGGCTGCAAATCGTCGATCTGCTCGCCCACGCCGATGTATTTCACCGGCACACCCAGCTCATGGCGGATGGCGAAGACCACGCCGCCGCGCGCGGTGCCGTCGAGCTTGGTGAGGATGATGCCGGTGAGCCCGGCGGCCTCTTTGAACTGCTTGGCCTGGTTGACGGCGTTCTGCCCGGTGGTCGCGTCGAGCACAAGCAGGTTTTCGCGCGCCGCGCCCGGCAGTTCCCGGTCGATCACGCGGGAAATCTTCGACAGTTCGTCCATCAGGCTCTTTTTATTGTGCAGGCGGCCGGCCGTGTCGCAGATGACCACGTCCGCACCGCGCGCCTTGCCGGCCTGCACCGCGTCGAACACTACGGCGGCGGGATCGGCGCCCTCTTTCTGCTTGACGATGTCCACCCCGGCGCGCTCCGCCCAGATCTCCAACTGGTCGATGGCGGCGGCGCGGAACGTATCCGCCGCGCCCAGCAGCACCGCTTTTCCCTCGGCTTTAAGCTGGGCGGCCAGCTTGCCGATGGTGGTGGTCTTGCCCACGCCGTTGACCCCGATGACCAGCAGCACCGCCGGTGCGGGAGCCAACAGGAGCGACACATCGCCTTCCAGTTCCCCCGTCATCACGGCCTTGAGCGCCTCGCGCACGCCGTCGGTATCGACGATGTGTTCTTTTTTCACCCGGCCGCGCAGCTTTTCGATGAGATAGGTGGAAGTTGCCACACCCACGTCGGAGGAGACCAGCACGTCCTCCAGTTCTTCGAACAGTTCCTCGTCCACCTTGCCGCGCCCGTGGAACACCTGCCCCATCCGCCCCGCGACCGACGCGCGGGTCTTGGCCAGCCCCGCGCGGATCTTATCAAAAACGCCCATGCGTATCCCCCCGTATGCGGGCACGGGGCCGCGTCTGCGCGCATAGCCCCCGAGCCGTTTCCATTACCTGCTATTATACCATGTTTCGGGCGGGGAATACAGGCTTCATCCACGTTTTTGTTCCAGCCCCAGCCTCTCCATCAGTTCGTCGAGATGCAGCGTGAGCAGCTTGGACACGCCCTGGTCCTGCATGGTGACGCCGTAAAGGATGTCGGCCTCGTCCATGGTGCCGCGCCGGTGGGTGATGACGATGAACTGCGTGCTGCCGCAGAGCCTGCGCAGATAGGATGCATAGCGCACCACGTTCTGCTCGTCGAGCGCGGCCTCGATCTCATCGAGCACGCAGAACGGCGACGGCCTCACCTTGAGCAGCGCGAAATAGAGCGCGATGGCCACGAATGCCTGCTCGCCGCCCGAAAGCGACGCGAGATTTTTAATGATCTTGCCCGGCGGCTGCACATGAATCTCAATACCGCAGCCCAGCACGTCCTGCGGATCGGTCAGCTCCAGCCAGGCCCGGCCGCCGCCGAACAGTTCCACGAAAATCGACGCGAAATGCCCGTTGATCTCCGCGAATTTCTTGGAAAACTGTGCGCGCATCTCCCCGGTGAGCCCGCGGATGAGCGTTTCCAGTTCGGCTTTGGAGCGCTCCACGTCGTCGGTCTGGGTCTTCATGAAGGTATAGCGCTCTTCCACTTCACGATATTCATCAATGGCGGCCAGGTTGACGCTGCCCAGCGCCTTGATGTCGTGCCGCAGCGTATTCAGCCGCTTTTCCGCCTCATCCGGGCGCTCCACGCGGGGCACTTCCTTTTCTGCCTGAGAGCGGGTAAGCTCGTATTCCTCCCACAGCTTGGCAATGAGCGCGTCATAGCTGTTCTGCAGCGTCACTTTGCGTTCTTCCAGCCGCGCCAGCTCACGCGACATATTTTCTTTTTCCTCGGCCAGCGCCCGCGAGCCGGCGCGCAGCTCCACCGTGCGGCGCTCAAGGTCCTCGCGCTCGCCCGCACGCTGTTCGGCTTCCCTGCGGCAGTCGGCGGCCTTGGCCCGCAGCACTTCCGCCTGCGCCGTCTGCGCCTGTGCACGTTCCCTGGCCTCCCGCGCTTCTTCCTCCAGCGTGTGCATCCGCAGCGCAAGCGTTTCCGCATGGGCCTTTTTCTCGCTGCGGTGCGCTTCCAGCGCCTCGATGCGCTGCTTGACGGCCTGTACGTCCTTTTCGCCGCCCAACTGCCGCAGGCGGATATCGGTCAGGCGGGCGGTCTGCTCTTCACGCTTCGCGGCCAGCGCTTCACCCTCCACGCCGCAGGCAGCCAGCGCCTGTTCGGCCTGTTCCGCTTCCTGCTCGCAGGCGGCCATCTGTTCTTCCACCGCCTGCGCCTGCGCGCGCAGCGCGGCGGTCTTGTCCATGCAGGCGCGGCGTTCTTCTTCCAGCGAGCGCATATCCGCGCCGAGCAGGTCGGCCTGTTCGGCCAGACGCTTTTCCTCGCCTTCCAGCCGGATGGCCGCTTCCTTTGCCCGTGCCTGTTCGCCGCGTGCGCCGTTCGCTTCGGCCTCCACGGCGGCAAGACTCTCCTTCGCGCGGCGTTCGGCCTGTTCCGCTTCGGCCAGTTGTGCCTGAAGCACGCGCGCTTCTTCTTCCAGCCTGGTGATCTCCGCCTGACGGGAAACCAGCCCTGCGCCCGCCCGGCGCGAACCGCCGGTGAGCGAACCGCCCGCGTTGACCTGCTGCCCGTCCAGCGTGACGATGCGGAACCGGTAACGGAAACGCTTGGCCATCGTGACCGCGCTGTCGAGGTCGCGCGCCACCACGGTGCGCCCGAGCAGATGCTCGGCCACCTCGCGGAAGCGCTCCTCAAACGAAACGAGTTCGGAAGCAATGCCGACATACCCCGCGCAGCCGGCGATCTCGCGCGCGTCCAACAGGCCGCCGCGCACGCTGGTGAGCGGCAGAAACGTGGCACGGCCGCCCTCCGCGCGCTGCAAAAAGCGGATGGCATCCTTGGCGTTTTCTTCGTTTTCCACCACGATGTGCTGTGCCGACGCGCCAAGCGCAGTCTCCACCGCCACCGCCACCTCTGCCGGCGCGGAGAGCAGTTGCGACACCGGCCCGAGGATACCCCGCAGGCTGCCGCGCCGACTCTCGCGCACCACCAGCTTGACACTGTGCGCGAAGCCCTCCAGGTTCTTTTCCATCTCCGCGAGCATCGCTGCGCGCTGGGCACGCTCGCCCGCGCGCAACGACAGAGCGCGCACCCGCTCCTGTTCTTTGGCCAGCTTCTGCCTGCGGGCATCCTGCTTGAGCGTGCAACCCTGCACGGCGTTTTCCAGTGCCTGCACCGTTTCCCGCGCTTTGACCAGGCGGGCCTGCGCGTCCACCAGCATCGTTGCGGCCTGTTCGCGCCGCCGTTCGCGGTCGGCGGCGCTCAGCCCGATCTCCTCCACACGGGCGGCGGCGCTTTCGGCTGCCGCCTGCGCGGCGCTTTTCCGCTGCCCCAACCCGGCCAGCCGGGCGCGCACCTGCGCCAGGCGTGCGGACGCTTCACGCGTCTTCGCGGCCTGTGCGTCCCCCTCCTCGGTCAGCGCCCGTACGTCGCACTCGCAGGCTTCCAGCGTTTCCCGCAGGCCGACCAGCGCGTCCTGTTTCTCGTTTAGTTCCGTCTGCAAAGCAGCCAGCCCGCTTTCGTCCTCGCTGCCGGACCGCTCGTTGCGGGCATGCTCTTCCTCGACTTCGGCACGGGTGCGGTCGGCGCGCGCCGCATCGCCCTCGCACAGCGCGGCCTGCGCTTCACATTGCACAGCCTCCTGCTCGCGGGCGGCGGCTTCTCCGCGCAGGCGGTCGGCTTCCGCCGCCGCTTTCTGCCCCTGCATGTACGCCTCGTCGATGGTACGCTCAACCGTGTCCAGCTTCCGTTCCAACTCATCGTGCCGGGCGCGGGCGATTTCCAGCTTGTTCTCTCCGGCGCGCAGTTCCTCGCGGCGCACATCCAGCAGATGCAGCCACAGCCCGACCTCCAGCGTTCGTTTCTCTTCCGCCAGCGTCAGGTAGCGCTTTGCCTTTTCCGCCTGCTCTTTGAGCGGGCCCACCCGCGCCTCCAGCTCGCTGAGGATATCGCGCAGACGCACGAGATTTTCTTCGGTGGAAGCCAGGCGGCGCTCGGCCTCGGCTTTGCGGAAACGAAATTTGGCGATACCCGCCGCTTCTTCAAAGATTTCGCGCCGGTCCTCGCTGCGGGCACCCACGATCTCGGCGATACGCCCCTGACTGATGACGGCGTACCCGTCGTGCCCGAGGCCGGTATCCATGAACAGCTCGTAGATGTCGCGCAGGCGCACCTGTGCCCCGCCCAGGCGGTACTCGCTTTCGCCCGAACGGTAATATCGCCTGGTAACGGTGACCTCCTCGCTCTCCACCGGCAGCGCATGGTCGCTGTTATCCACCGTGAGGCTCACCTCAGCGTAGCCCAGCGGGCGGCGCACCGGCGTGCCGCCGAAGATGACGTCCTCCATTTTGCCGCCGCGCAGGCTTTTCACCGACATCTCGCCCAGCACCCAGCGAATGGCGTCGCTGATATTGCTTTTGCCGCTGCCGTTCGGACCCACCACGGCCGTGATACCCGGGCCGAAGGTGAGCACCGTTTTGTCAGGAAAGGATTTGAATCCCTGGATGGTCAGCGATTTCAGATACACGCGCGCATCTCCTCTGTCAACATAAATGGTAAAGCGGCGTCAGGCCGGGTCTTTCCACGGTGTTTTCCCGTCCAGCCAGCCGTTGCGCTCCCAGTGCGCATGGTCGGTTGGGCTGAAAACACCCTTTTTGTGCATGGAACGCATGATATAAAACAAAAAGCATGTTTTGACGCCGGGCCTTGCCCGCCCGATCTGCCGCCGGATGGCAGCCGCTGTACACACGGCGCGCTTCTCCAGCTTTTTCCGCTTTTCGCCTTTGACCTCGTCCCACTTTGCGGCCTGCACGTTCGCCGAGAAGCGGTGGATGGCGGGCACCCCCCAGAAAAACAAATGCCTTGCGAGGGCTTTGACCACCTTATCCGCACCACCGCCCGCCGCAGTGGACACCGCCAAGCCCACTTTACGGAACATTTTCGGATGCGGGCGGTGAGGCATCCAGCGGTAGCCCAGATGGTCCAGCAATATCTTGAGCTGCCCGGTCATTCCGAACACATAGCAGGGCGATTCGAGCACGATCAGGTCGGCTTCCTCCAGCGCTTCCGCGACGGGGCGGACGGCATCCGCCTGCGGGCAGTTCTCCTCTCCCTCCAGGAAGCAGCGGTTGCAGCCCACACAGGGCGCGGGCATGTCCTTCGGCATGAAAAATTCCCGGATGGCCGTATCGGGGCCGGAAAGCCTGTCCAGCACCATTTTGGTGAGGTGATATGTACTGCCCTGATGCATCTGCCCGTGCAGAACCGTGATCTTCACATTATCCAGCTCCCCTCTCGTCGCATATCAGGCTATAGCGCATTACAGGCATTTGACCGCGCGCACCGCAAGGGGCGGCAGACCGGGGTCTTCACGGATATGTAAACGGCGGTCCACCCGCGCCTCAAGCGCGAGGAGGTTGCGCCGGTGCTGGCCTGCCACTTTGCCGGTTTCGCCACGCGGGGCGAGCAGGCAGTCGGCACCGGGGGCACGGGCCAGCGCCCGGCGCGCGCGGGTATAGTAGACGCGGCTTTCGCAAAGCTCGCCAAACGCGGGATGCCACGGTCCGGCCAGGAGGTTCTGTTCCAGCGAAGGCTCGGCATGCAGGCCCATCCGCAGCACACGGATGCCTCTGCGGGTAAAATAATCGAACAGCGCGGCACAGAGCAGCACGGCGTCATCCAGCGGCTGGGGTTCATACGTGCCGTCTGCCCACCAGGCGGCCATGCGCGTGCCCCGGAGCACCAGAGCCGGATAAATGCGCACGGTATCCGGATGCAGGGCGGCCAGTTCGCGCGCGGTGCGGCGCGCGCCTGCCGGACCGTCCCCGGGTAGGCCGGTCATCATTTGCAGACCAAGCGAAAACCCCGCACGCCCGACGCGCAAGGCGGCGTCCCGCACCTGCCGGGCGGTGTGGCCGCGGCCGTTCCGGCACAGCACCGCGTCGTCCATGCTCTGCGCGCCAAGCTCGATGGATGTCACGCCGTGTGCCCGCAGCAGCGCCAGCACATCATCGTCCACAGCATCCGGCCGGGTGGAGACACGGATACCCGAAAAGCCGTCCGCACCGAGAAACGGTGCGACGGCTTCCAGAAGTGCCAGCATCTGCCGGCGCGGAATGGCGGTGAAACTGCCGCCGAAAAAGGCGACCTCCGCATCGCGGGAGCGGCTGCCCATTTGCTCCCGGACGCGGGCAAGCGTGCCCGCCACGTCTGCGGGAGACGGCGGGGCGGCCTGCCCGGCGATGCTGCGCTGGTCACAGAACGAGCAGGCGTGCGCGCAGCCCAGATGGGGCACAAAAAAAGCCACGTTCGCTGCTTTGCCCACGGCGTCCTCCTTTTTACTGTCCCATCAGGGAAAGCGCTTCGCGGGCGGCCATCTGCTCAGCTTCCTTCTTGCTGCCGCCGCGCCCTGCGCCGATGCAGTTGTTGTTCAGATGCACTTCCACCAAAAACTGTTTGTCGTGGTCGGGACCGGATTCCCCCACCAGCACATATTCCAGCTTTTCTCCATGGTTTTTCTGGACGATCTCCTGCAGCTCCGTTTTGTAGTCGCGGCGTCCGTTTTCCAAGTGCGCGGCAAAAAAGCTGTCGGCAAAGCGGGTGACAAAGCGTTTGGCTGCGGGGAACCCGCCGTCGATATAGATGGCGGCGATGACGGCCTCGAACGCATCCGCCAGAATGGACGAGCGCTCCCTGCCGCCGGTGTTTTCTTCGCCGCGCCCCAGCCGAAGCCAACGGCCCAACTCCACGGTGCGCGCAAATCCCTGCAGCGAGCGCTCGCAGACCATGGATGCGCGCAGGCGGGTGAGCTCACCCTCCGGCACGCGGGTGTGATGGAAATAAAGGTATTCCGCAGAGATGATCCCCAGCACCGCGTCGCCCAGAAACTCCAGCCGTTCGTTGCTTCCACAGCTGTGCTTCTTCATCTCGTTGGCATATGAGGAATGGGTGAGCGCGTTTTCCAGCAGGCTTTTATCCGCAAACGTATAGCCCAGATTTTTTTCGAGTTCTTCGAGCATGGGTTCCTCCGGTCTTTTTCCGTTTTCTGTTTTTGTGCGTGGGGCGGGCTATTGCCCCAGCATATCCTTCACCGCATCCACGGCGTCGCCGATCGTCACGATGCGGTCCAGTTCGATATCGGAAAGATCGATATCGAATTCGTCGTCCAGAGCCAGCAGAAAATCCGCCACGTCTTCCGGCTCCGCACCCAGTTCTTCGAATGCGGTTTCGGCGCCGAGCTCATCCTCTTCCACATCGAATTGTTCGGCCGCCAGCGCTTTCACGCGTTCAAGCACCACTGCAAACACCTCCCCTGCCGAAATGTTCGATCTGCCGCCCGCCTTTCCATGGAAAAGCGGCATCAGTGGCAGTATATGCCGCGCCCGACCGCACGTGTTTGCTCAGCCCGCAGAGCTGGCCTGCGGCCGGGTTCCCTCGATTTCCGCAATGACATCTTCCTTGACAAACGCCACCGCCTGCCGCACCGCGTTCTGGAACGCGTGTGCGTTGGAACTGCCATGTGCCTTGATGACCGGCTTTTTTAACCCCATCAGCGGCGCGCCGCCGTATTCGGTGTAATCCATCTTCTTTTTGAATCCTTCCAGCGCGGGCTTGAGGACCAGTGCGGCACCCATGGTCAGCATGTTGCGGGTGAACATGCCTTTGATAGTCTGCCCCATGAACAGGCCCATCCCCTCCATCAGCTTGAGGATAATGTTTCCGGTAAAACCATCGGCCACCAGCACGTCGCACGCGCCGAACGGGATGTCGCGCCCTTCCACATTGCCCACGAAACGCAGGGAAGAATTCTTTAGCAGGGCGTAAGCGTCCTGCGCGAGCTGCGTGCCCTTGTGTTCCTCGGCGCCGATGTTGGCCAGACCCACACGCGGGCTCTGAATGGAAAGGATTTTTTCCATATAGATCGCGCCCATATGTCCGAACTGCAACAGCATCTCGGGGCGGCATTCCACATTGGCCCCGCCGTCCAACAGCATAAAGCAGCCGGTCGTGTGCGGCAGGATAGGCGCCAGCGCCGGGCGGCGCAGACCGTCCACGCACCCGATGATGGACCGCGAACCCACCACCATCGCGCCGGTGTTACCCGCGCTGACAAACGCGTCGCCCCGCCCTTCGGCCAGCGCGCGCAGCCCCACGGCCATCGAGCAGTTCTTTTTGCCGCGCAGCACCTCGGTGGGCGCGTCGTCCATCGTCAGCGCGCCGTCCGCTTCCAGGATCTCAATGCCGTCCAGAGGCACGCTTTTTTCATAGGCCACTGCGCGCAGTTTTTCCTTCTCCCCCGTAATCAGGATCTCCACACCGTATTCCTTTACCGCAAGGCGTGCGCCCTCCAACATTTCGTCCGGCGCATTGTCGCCGCCGAGACCGTCCATAATGATCCTCATGCCAAGCTCCATTCTGCCGCGTTATCCGGCGCATATTCAAAGGGTCGTATCTTGACGCCGTCCTCTTTGAGACGGCCGTTTCTTTTAAAAAAGATGTCACCACGCAGCGCGGATGGTATCCAGCGTTTCCAGCGCACGGGCGGAGACTGCCTCATACCGCGCGCGTTTGGCTTTCACCCGCTTTTCCAGCGGCGCAATGATGCCGAAATTGACGTTCATCGGCTGAAACTGTTTGCCGTCCGCCCCGCTGATGTAGTGCGCCAGCGCGCCGATGGCCGTCTTTTCGGTGAAATCCGCCAAAGGCAGGCCCATCGTCTGCCGGGCGCAGTTCAGGCCCGCGTCCAGCCCGGATGCGGCGGATTCGAGATAGCCCTCCACGCCGGTCATCTGCCCAGCGAAAAAGACACGCGGATCGCTTTTGAGCCGGTAGAACCTGTCAAGCAGACCGGGCGCGTTCAGAAAGGTGTTGCGGTGCATCACGCCATACCGCACGAACTCCGCCCGCTCCAGCCCGGGAATCATCGAAAATACCCGTTTCTGCTCAGGAAAACGCAAGTGCGTCTGGAATCCCACCAGGTTGTAGAGGCCGCCGGCCGCGTCGTCGTGCCGCAGCTGCACCACGGCGTACGGCTCCCTCCCGGTCCTCGGGTCGGGCAGACCCACCGGCTTGAGCGGCCCGAACCGCAACGTGTCCCGCCCGCGGGCGGCCATCACTTCCACCGGCATGCAGCCCTCGAACACATGCGGGTCACTTTTTTCAAAGCCGTGCACTTCCGCGGGTTCGGCGGTGAGCAGCGCGTCGTAGAACGCGTCGTATTCTTCTTTGGTCATCGGGCAGTTGATGTAATCGGCGCCGCCTTTGCCGTAGCGCGCGGCAAAATAGACCTTGTCAAAATCGAGGCTTTCGGCGGTGACGATCGGAGCGGCCGCGTCGTAGAAATGCAGCGGCGCTTCGCCGCCGCACGCACGGACGACCGCTTCTGCCATGGCGCCGTCGGTCAGCGGGCCGGTGGCGACCACACAGGGACCCGCCGGGATGTCCGACAGTTCCCGCCGCTCCACCGTGATGCACGGGTGCGCCTCGAGCTTTTCCGTTACCATGCGGGAAAAGCCCGCGCGGTCCACCGCCAGCGCGCCGCCGGCGGGCACGCGGGTGGCGTCCGCGCAGGCGAGGATGAGCGAATCCAGCCGGCGCATCTCCTCCTTGAGCAGACCCACGGCATTGGTCAGGCCTTCGGCCCGCAGGGAATTGGAGCAGACCAGCTCGGCAAAATCCAGGCTGTGGTGCGCGGGGGAGAACCGCGCAGGCTTCATTTCCACCAGCGTGACCTGCGCGCCGCAGTTCGCGGCCTGCCACGCGGCTTCGCAGCCCGCCAGCCCCGCACCAACAACGGTGATCGGGCAGGGTGTGCCGGTCATTTCTTCTCCTCACGGGTGTATCCGCAGCCTTCTTTGGCGCAGTAGACCTGCCCGCCGCGTTTTTTAAACAGGCTGCCGCCACATTGGGGGCATTTTTCCTCCAGCGGCGTGTCCCATGTCATAAACCCGCAGGTGGGGTTATGCTCGCAGCCGAAATATTTCTTGCCGCTCTTGGATTTTTTGGCCAGCACACGCCCGCCGCAGAGCGGGCAGAACGCGCCGGTTTCCTGCACGATGGGCTTGGTGTTTTTGCACTCCGGATAGCCCGGGCAGGCGAGAAATTTGCCGTAGCGCCCGTTTTTGATGACCATCTTGCGCCCGCAGAGCTCACAGACGATGTCGGTCTCCTCGTCGGGCACCTTCATGTGCACGTCCCCGAGTTCTTCCTCGGCCTTTTTGAGGGTATGGTCGAACCCGCCGTAGAAATCGGTGAGCATCTGCACCCAGTTTTCCTCGCCGGTTTCCACCTTATCCAGATCATTTTCCATCTTGGCCGTGAATTCCACATCCACGATGTCGGCAAAATGCTCACGCATCAGCTTGGTGGTCACTTCGCCCAGCGGCGTGGGCACCAGCTGCTTGCCGTCCCGCTCCACATACAGGCGGGCGAGAATGGTGGTGATGGTGGTGGCATAGGTGCTTGGGCGGCCGATGCCGTTTTCCTCCAGCGTCTTGATGAGCGAAGCCTCGGTGTAGCGGGGCGGCGGCTGGGTGAAGTGCTGGTTGCCGTCCAGCTTCTGCACCTGCAGCTCGTCACCTTCGTTCAGCACGGGCAGCGGCTTGCCAGACTCCTTGTTCTCATCCGTCGTCATCTCGTACACGATGGAAAAGCCCTTAAACTTCACCGTGTTGCCCGACGCCTTGAACAGGCAGTCCCCCGCGGTGATGTCCACGCCGACGGTATCGAGCACCTTGTTGGCCATCTGGCTGGCGATGAAACGCTCCCAGATCAGTTTGTAGAGCTTATACTGGTCGGCCGTCAGGCTCTCTTTCACCTGATCGGGCGAAAGCTCCGGCATGGTGGGGCGGATGGCTTCATGCGCATCCTGTGCGTTGGCGCGCGACTTGTAGAAGCGCGGCTTTTCGGGCAGATACTCCCGCCCGAACGTTTCGCCCACATAGGCGAGCGCCGCCTGCTGGGCCTCGGCCGCGATGCGCAGCGAATCGGTACGCATGTAGGTGATGAGACCGATGGCGCCGTAGCCCTTCACATCCACGCCTTCATAGAGTTCCTGTGCGGCGCGCATGGTGCGCCGGGCCTGGAACCCCAGACGCCGGGACGCCTCCTGTTGAAGGGTAGAGGTGGTAAACGGCGGCGCGGGCGACTTTTTGCGCTCGCTCTTTTTGACGGTGCGCACCACGAACGGCACCTCGCCGGACACTTGGATGCCTTCGGGTGTTTCCGTGGCTCCAAGCGCCCTGAGGATCGCGTCGGCCTCCTCCTTGCTCTTGATTTCGACCTTCTTGCCGTCCAGCCCGCCGTGGAAGTGAGCGGGAAACGGCTTTTTGGAACCGGGCGCGAGGAGCTCCGACGCGTCGATGGTCCAGTATTCCTCAGGCACAAAAGCACGGATCTCATCCTCACGGTCCACAATCAGCCGCACCGCCACCGACTGCACACGACCGGCGGAAAGGCCCGGGCGGATCTTCTTCCACAAAAACGGGCTGAGCTGGTAGCCCACGATGCGGTCGAGGATACGTCTGGCCTGGTAGGCGTTGACGAGATCAAGGTCAATGGAGCGCGGATTCTTGATGCCGTCCTTGACGGCGGTCTTGGTGATCTCGTTGAACGTGACGCGCAGCGCCGTTTTTTCATCCAGCCCCAGCAGGTTGGCCAAATGCCAGCTGATGGCTTCCCCCTCGCGGTCGGGGTCGGTGGCGAGGAAGATCTTGGTGCTGTTCCTGGCTTCCTTTTTCAAGGACTTGATGAGGGGCGCCTTGCCGCGGATGGGAATGTATTTGGGTGTGAAGCTGTTTTCGATGTCCACGCCCATCCGGCTCTTGGGCAGGTCGCGCACATGCCCCATCGACGCGACGACCGTATACCCGCGCCCGAGATATTTTTTGATCGTATGGGCCTTCGCCGGTGATTCCACGATTACCAAATTTGACATGTATCTAAATCCTTTACGGTAGTTAATCAATCATTCAGACGGTGCAAAACCGCCTGCCGGGTTCGGAACGCGCCAGCCCCTGGATCTCCAGCACCGTGAGCACCGCCAGCACCTGCCCGGGCGGCAGGCTGGCCCGCACGGCCAGTTCGTCCACATGGCGGGGCGATGCGTCCAGCAGGGCGAGCACCGCGCGCTGCACGTCGTCCAGCCCCTGCACCGGGCGCCTTGCCGGGGTGGCGGGCTTTTCGGGGACAGGCTCCGGGCGGGGCGGCACTGCCGCGGGCGGGAAAAGCGACTGCTGCGCCGGCTCTGCCGGCAGTATGCGCGCAAGCGCCTCTGGATATTCCTCCAGCAGGTCGGCCACGCCGCAGGCGGGCTTTGCCCCCTCGCGCAAGAGCTGGTTGGTGCCCTCGCTCATCGGGCTGAAGATGCTGCCGGGCACGGCGAATACATCGCGGCCCATCTCCAGCGCCTGCCCGGCGGTGATGAGCGAGCCGCTCTTGCGGCCGGCTTCCACCACCACGGTGCCCGCGCAGAGCCCCGCGATGATGCGGTTGCGGATGGGAAAATGGTGCCGGTCGGGGCCCGCGTCCGGCGGAAATTCGGACAGCACCGCGCCCGTTTTGGCGACCAGACGGTAGAGCTCGCGGTTGGACGCGGGATAAACGGTATCCAGCCCGCAGCCCAGCACCGCGTAGGTTTTGCCGCCACCCTTGAGCGCACCCTTGTGCGCATGGGTGTCCACCCCGGCGGCCAGGCCGCTCACCACGCCCACCCCCGCGTTTGCCAGCCCCATGGCCAGCCGCTCTGCGGCGGCAGCGCCATAATCGGTGACACGCCGTGCGCCCACCATGGCGATGCAGAGCATGTCTGCCGCGGGCAGACGGCCGGAAACATACAGCACGGCGGGCGGCGCGTGGATCTCCCGCAGCAGGGCGGGATAGTCTTCATCCGCAAATGTGCGGATGTCATACCCGCGCGCCAGGCAGTGCTCGATGATGCGCTCCGCCTGCGCCAGGCTGTGCGGCCGCAGCAGCGAAAGATCGTGCGCGGTGCAGATGCCGGAAGCGGCCAGCGCCGCCTCGTCCGCCTCATGCACCACGCGCGCGCCGCCCAGCGCTTCCGCCAGGGCACACGGTTTGGGGCTGCCGGGCGAAAACGCCTGCGCCAGCCAGATCCAATGCTCCACATCCGTCAAACCAACCCACGTCCTTACCGACTGCGCATAATTTCCCACAGGATGATGGCGGCGGCCGCCGCCGCATTGAGCGACTCCGCGCGCCCTTTCATGGGGATGGTGAAAGGGTCGCACGCGTCCACGCAGGCATCGGAAAGGCCCGCGCCCTCGTTCCCGATGGCCGCCACCACGCCGCCGCGCAGATCGAGCTGCGTGAGCAGTCTGGTGGTGCCGCCCGCAAGCGCCGCGAGGGTCTGCAGGCCTTTCTCCCGCAGCAGGGAGAGCGCGGCGGGCAGGTCTTCCGTCTGGAAAAACGCGGTGCGAAACACCGCCCCCATGGATGCCCGCACTACCTTGGGCGCGTAGATATCGGCACAGCCTGCGGAAAGCAACACACCCGAAAGCCCCAGCGCCTCTGCCGTGCGCAGCACCGCGCCCAGATTACCCGGATCGCGGATATTTTCCAGCGCCGCATATGCGCCGCCTAAGTTTATTTTATCCAACGCGAACGCTTTGTCAAGCATAAATGCCGCGGCAAACACCCCCTGCGGCGCGGCGGTGTCCGCCAGCTTGGCGGCAACGGCGTCGCCCACAAGGCAGACGCGCGCCCCGCCGTCCCGTGCGGACGCAAGCAGCGCGGGATGTTTTTCGCAAGCCTCCCCGGTGAAAAATACCGTTTCCATACGCACACCGCTTTCCAACGCGTCGCCGAGCAGCCTTGCCCCCTCCAGCACAAAGCGGCCTGTCTCGCGGCGAAACGCACGGTTTTCGCGCAGGCGCACATAATCGCGCACCAGCGGGTTGTCACGACTGGTGATTTCGAGCATCGTTCGTCTTCCCTTTCCGTTTACGCACACCCGCAACCTGTGTTTTATGAAGAAAACCGACGGAATCCAGCAAAAAACCGCCCGGCGTGCAAAACGGTTCGCACGCATGGGGCGGTTTTCAAAACAGGGTCTATCTCAAAGCGCGGCTTTGGCCTTTTCCACCAGAGCGGCGAATCCGGCGCTGTCGCTCACGGCAAGCTCGGAGAGGATCTTGCGGTTGAGCACAATGCCCGCTTTTTTCAGGCCGTTGATGAACGTGGAATAGTTCATGCCGTTCAGCTTGCATGCCGCCGAAATGCGGGTAATCCAGAGCGAACGGAAGTCACGTTTTTTCAGCTTGCGGCCCACATAGGCATAGCTGAGGGATTTCATCACGGCTTCGTTGGCCGTGCGGAACAGCCGGCTCTTGCCGCCCCAGTACCCTTTTGCCAGTTTTAAAATTTTCTTTCTGCGTTTGCGCGTCATCATCGCGCCTTTGACTCTCGCCATGTTTGCTTAAACCTCCATCAATGCCGCCCGCAGCCTGTGCCGGACGGCGCCTGTTCACAAATGCGCTGCCCGATCAGTTGTTATAAGGGCAAAGGTGTTTGAGTGCGCCGACATTGGTGGCATCGGCATAGGCAGCCTGGCGCAGGCCGCGTTTGCGTTTGGTATCTTTCTTGTTGAGGATATGAGATTTGAACGCATGCGCGCGTTTGATCTTACCGGTTTTGGTAAAACGCAGGCGTTTGGACGCCCCGCTGTGTGTTTTAAGCTTTGGCATTTTGGTTTCCTCCCTTGCTGGTTGATTCTTTCGGAGCAGGCTTGGCCACAAGGAACAGGGACATGCTGCGCCCTTCGAGCTTGGGTTGCTTTTCCACGGAAGAAACACCTTCGCACAACGCGGCGAAACGCCCGAGCAGCGTTTTGCCCAGTTCGGTGTGGGCCATTTCGCGCCCGCGGAACCGAACCGTCACCTTCACACGGTCGCCCGATCGCAAAAACTGCAAGGCATGACCTGCCTTGGTTTCCAGATCATGCGTGTCGATGTTGAGCGACATGCGGATTTCCTTGATTTCGACGACGCGTTGGTTCTTTTTGGCTTCTTTTTCTTTTTTGGCCTGCTCAAAGCGGAATTTTCCGTAATCCATAATGCGGCAGACCGGCGGTTTCGCCTGCGGCGCGATCTTGACCAGGTCAAGATTTTTTTCTTCGGCCAGGCGCAGCGCCTCGCGCGAGGAAAGAATGCCCAGCTGCGCGCCGTCCGCATCGATCACACGGACTTCCCTGTCTCTGATTTCTTCGTTGAGAAGCATTTCCTTGCTGATGGCCAGCACCTCCAAAAGTACAGAGTTTCACGGCGCTGTCTCCGCCCGCAGGCGGCACGCCGTACGGTTCACACGGCCCGGCAGGGCGGGCCGCTCTATTATCGCCGCGCCGTCCTGCGGACGGGCGGGATAACGCAGGCCCGGCGGTGCGGAAAGGCCGCACACACCAAAAAAGCGGATGGAACATGCCATCCGCTCAAACACACCGGTTGACGCGCCCCTTTCCCGGAGAAAAAGGGCACCCGACGATATTGACCCCGCAGCCAGCGGCGCACGAGGTGAGGACGGCTCTGTTTTCCTGCTTTATTGTGCGTTTCAGTATATCAGAAAAAAGCCGGCCTGTCAACTGCTTTTGGGAGCGTCCCCGCTGTTTTTTCCCTGTCCGGGCGGTTTGCCGTCCTTGCGCGTGCGGTAGCGGTCGTAGAGGATACCGGCCGCCAAGCCCAGCGTGATTCCCAGAGCAAGCTGATTGAACGCGATGCCCAACGCCGCGCCCAAAATGATGCCCAACGCCATCCTGACGGACAGGTTCGCCGTGCCTGTGTGCTTTTCCTCCCCGGATTCCGCAACCGGTTCATCCCTGTTTTCGTTCTCTGCCATTGCCGCACACCGTCTGTCACGCTTTCCCGTCGTATTCTTCCAGGCAAAGACCCGCGCTGTTTATCTTTTCCGCATTGTCCTTCCCCACATACCGCCAGTGCCACGGCTCATACGAAATGCCGGTGATGTCGGTCTTATCCTTGGGGTAGCGCAGGATGAACCCATAATCTGCGGCATGCTGTTCCAGCCATGCAAAGGCCGTCGTTTTTTCAAACGTCTCGTTCAGATCGCCGTTTTTCCGAAGCCAGTCGGAGGAAACGATATCGGCGGCCAGGCCACTCTCGTGCTCGCTGGTGCCGGGCGGCGCCACCAGCGTGGCGGCCTTGGAAGATGCGGTGCTTGGCCCGTAGCCCTGCGCGCGGTACTCCGAGACCTTGCGGTCGAAATTATCCGTCTGGTACGCCATGCTGCGGTAGCCGGAATAGATCACCAACTGCACGCCGTCGGCTCTGGCGTCGTGGATCATCTGGGAAAGGTGGGGCGCCGCGCGTGAATCGAAATGGTTGTCCTTGTCGCTGGATGTGTAGTAGGACTTGTCCACCAGGGCAAGCGTGGGCGTATAATCCGAGGGCAGGGGGTTTTTCGCGTTGATGAGCATGAGCAGGCCGCCCGTTTTCATCTCCGAGGCCGGTGCCAGCGCCTTGGAAACGGAGGCGGAAACGGACTGGGAAGACACGCCCGTGCTCGTACCGGACGACGTTGTGGCGTTGTGCTTGTTGAAGATGGCATAGGCAAACACCAGCCCGCCGACCACACAGACCGCAATCGCCGCCAGAAAACCGCAGCACCCGGGACGAAGGGTTCGTTTTGCCATGATATCGCTCCATTTCTTCTGGTCGAGGGCTTGCCGCACCCGTCGGAAGGTTCTTTTCATCTTTTTCATTTTACAAAATTATGCATCATTTATCAATACTCGGGTTTTTTTTGTTTATCATTTTACATCATTTTAGTTGAAAAAAGCGTGCTGTTCCGCTATAATTGCCTTTGAGTATTTAAACTTTATTTTCCCTTTTGTTCTTTTTTAAAATCTTTATAGGGGTGAAATGATTTATGAGAAAAACCAAAATAGTTTGTACACTCGGCCCCGCCACAGAAAGCGAAGAAATGCTCAGGAAGCTCATGCTTGCGGGCATGAACGTCGCGCGGTTCAATTTCTCCCACCAGACACACGAGCAACACAAGCAGCGCCTGGATTTCGTACGGAGCATCCAGAAAGAACTCGGTGTTCCCCTCACCTATCTGCTCGACACCAAAGGCCCCGAACTTCGTCTGGGCCTGTATAAGGACAACCAGAAAGTCACGCTGAAGACCGGGCAGGACTACACCCTGACCACCCGCGACATCCTCGGCGACGAAAACCAGGTGTCCATTTCATTCAAAGGCCTGCCCGCCGACGTCAAGCCCGGCAATCACATTCTCATCGCCGACGGCCTGGTGGAACTGGAAGTTAAAAGCACCACCGACACCGATATCGTCTGCCTCGTGAAAAACGCCGGCACCCTCTCCAACAACAAAAACGTGAACGTGCCGGACGCGCATGTATCTCTGCCGTTCATCAGCGAAAAAGACCGCGCCGACCTGATCTTCGGCTGTGAAAACGGAATGGACGCCGTAGCGGCTTCCTTCACCCGCTCCGCGGAAGACGTGCTGGAAATGCGCGCCATCCTGGACAGCCACGGCGGCAGCAACATCAAGATCATCCCGAAGATTGAAAACATTTATGGTGTCAACAACATTGACGAGATCCTGAAAGTCGCCGACGGCGTGATGGTCGCCCGCGGCGACATGGGTGTGAACATCCCCATCGAAGAGATCCCCCGCATCCAGAAGATGATCATCCGGAAAGCGAACGCGCTCGGCAAGATCAGCATCGTTGCCACCCAGATGCTCGATTCCATGATCCAGAACCCCCGCCCCACCCGCGCAGAAGCGACCGACGTGGCCAACGCCATCTACGACGGCACCGGCGCCACCATGCTCTCCGGCGAGACCGCCGCAGGCGCCTACCCGATCGAGGCCGTGACTACCATGGCCCGCATCGCCGAGCGCACCGAAGCGGACATCGACTACAAAGCGGCTTTCAACGCCCGCCCGCTGGAAAGTGAGACCGACGTGACCAACGCCGTGGCACACGCCGCCGTGGGCACCGCACACGACACCAACGCCAAGGCCATCCTCACCGTCACCCAGTCCGGCTACACCGCGCGGTTCGTTTCCAAATTCCGCCCGGCCTGCCCCATCATCGGCTGCACCCCCAACGAGCAGGTTTACCGCCAGCTGAACCTCTCCAGCGGCGTCGTTCCGGTGTTGACCAAAAGCGCCAGCGGCGCCGACGACATGATCGAAACCGCAGTGCAAAGCGCCATCGACGCTGGTCTCATCCAGAACGGTGACTTGGTTGTCATCACCGGCGGCATCCCGCTCGGCGTGCCCGGCACCACCAATTTCATCAAAGTACATGTGGTGGGCAACAGCACCTCGTTCAGCAAACAATAAGTTTCGCACGCAGCCCGGTTTCACCCGGGTGCTCTTCTGCCGAAAATCGCTCGCCGGTTTTCGGCAGAACTTGTTTCGGCTGCGTTTCAGGGCCTGTCGGCATATGCAGGGGAGCGGACGGATACGCGCACATTTTCCGTGCCCGTTCCCTCGCACCCAAGGACGGACAGACCCTCCGGCGCATGTTTCACCGCCTGCTCTTTTTCCAAACTTGTGGAGGGCCTGCAAATGTCAAAGTTTCTGATCGGGTTTCAACATGCCGTCACGAAGGTACGCCATTTCGTCGCAAACAAAAAGATCCTGGTTTCAGTCGTTTCCGCGGCAGTGGTTCTGGGCTGCGTGAGCAGCGTTCTGCTCCTGCCGCATGGGCAGGCTGCCCCGATAAAAACCGCATCCAAGCCGTCCTCCTCCATTGCTTCCGTTTCCTCCGCACCGACTCCGCCGATCCCTTCCAAAAAAGCGGACATCCTGGCCGCGCAGCAGAAAAACTCTGATGTGGTCGGGTGGCTGACGGTGCCCGGCACCTCGCTGGACATGCCGATCGTACATACAACCGATAACTCCTATTATCTGACACACAACCTGGATAAGCAGACCTACAAAAAAGGCTGGCCGTTCCTGGATTACCGCAACGACGCCGAGAACCTCGACCGCAACTCCATCATATACGGCCACAACATGGGCGACGGCACGCTTTTTGGGGAACTCAAGCAATTTGAAAACCTGGATTTTCTCAACCAGCACCCTGTGCTGTATTTCGGCACGGCGGATGCCGACCGCTATTGGAAGATCTTTGCCGTTTATATCACAGACGTCAACTTCTACTACATCAACACCAGTTTCCCCACCGACAATGATTTCACCTCGCTGGTCAGCCAGATGCGCGCGCAGTCGCTTTTCAACACCAACGTGTCGGTATCATCCACCGACAAGATTCTGACGCTCTCCACCTGCACCTACGAGTTTGAGAACGCGCGCTTCGTCATTGAGGCCAGACTGGTGCAGCCGGGCGAAAGCTATGACGTGACGCCCGCCACCGAAAACCCGAACCCCACTTCCCCGCACCACAAAGCAAACTAAACGGACAAGCCACAGAAAAAAGGACCCGCCGGCCGACTTATGGCCAGCGGGTCCTTTTCCTGCTTACATAGGGTACACGTTATGGTTCCATCAACTGTGCATATTTTCTTCGACAGCGGCGTTTTTCGGATTTTGGGGAGGCAACTGCCGGTTTGAACCACCCGTACCCGACAGCAGCTTGCCTGAAATAGCCGACACGATCGGCACTGTGAGAATCACCGCCAGACTGCCGCAAACCGCCTGCAGGATGTCGATGGCAATTCCGCTGGAATTGAACAACTGATTAAATTGCGCCTGATAGGAATACATCAGAATAAACGAAATGACCGAAGAACCAACGAAGGCAAGGATCAGCGTATTCACCATCGTCCCCATCATATCCCGCCCGACGTTCATTCCTGCGGAAAACAGCACCTTGAAATCTGCATCCGGTTTGTGCTCCAGCACTTCATTGATGGACGTTGCAACCGAAATGGCAATATCCATCACCGCACCGAGTGACGCAATGATAACGCCCGCAAACATCAGGTCATGCACCTGCAAATGGCTCCCGCCCGCGATATTCAGCAAAGAGTCCGTGTCAGAAGACGTATAACCGGAAATGGAAAGAAAATAGCTGAAAACAAACATTACGATCACAGAAATCACCACGCCCGCCACCGTACCCAATATGGCACTCAGACTTTTACGTCCCACACCGGCCACCAAAAACAAAGTGACACAGGAGGTGACCGCCACCAAGATCAAAGTCGCCGACACTGCCGACACACCCCGGTACAATAGCGGAACAAAAACAAACAGCATGGTGGTGAGTGTGAAGATGATTCCCAGCAAAGAGCGGAAACCGCGCATCCCGCCCACAAAACACAGGGCAACGACGAACAACGCAATCAGCACAAACAGCGGTGCCAGTCGGTTCGGCGCATACATATATACATTGATATACGATTTATTTCCGGTAGACGTGCTTTCCGTCACGACGATCTTCTGCCCCTTATGCAGGATGAAGTTGGTGTCATAGTTCAGAGGATTGTTGATCTGAAACGTCTTGCCTTTATACCGCCCGTCGTTCATTCGGATGGTAATGATCTGGTGACCGGTGTAAAGGCCCGGAAATCCGGATGCAGTGATCGCCTGCTCGTCGATTGACAGCACCGTGGCATTGTCATACTGGATTTCCCCACCCGGACCGGAGCCATAGGGATTGTAAATCGGCGTGTGTTGGCTGAAAATATACGCAAACACAACATAGACCGCCAGAATGATAATGGGAACAACGATTCTTTTGATCGCCCATACGGCATTATGTGCACCTGTTTTGATTTGCATGTTTTTCTCCATAGTCTGATTTCCGGAAAAGGTCCCTTCCCCAAGATGGAACAAGCAAACAGTCCCGCAACATGGCGGGACTGTTTGTGGGAACGAAACCCTGTCTACTCGTATGAGATGAGCGGATTTTTGCTCTTAGACTTTCTTTTTGCGAAGCACAACCAGGGTCGCGCCACCGAGCAGAGCGGCAATCGCGCCGATGCTCAGGACGTTGGAGGCCAGATTGCCCTGCGCGTCAACGCCTGTGTGCGGGTTGCTCACTGAGGTGGTCGAGGTGGTCGAGGTGGTGCTGGTGGTGGAACCCGTGCTGGTGGTGGAACCCGTGCTGACGGTAGAACCCGTGCCGCTGGACGTGTTGCTGGCCGAGGTCTTGTTGATGGTGTAGGTATCGATCTGTTTCTGGTCGGCGATGTTGGTATCGGTGGTGGAAGCCAACGCGTAAGTGTTGACCGAGAAGCTCGTGCTGGTGGCGGTCACCAGAGAGTAGCTCGGCAGATAGCCCTGCCAGCCCACCACACTGAACGAGTGGTCGGTGGGAAGGCTGGTGGTCTGCTCCGTGCCGCTGATGCCGTCATAGTTGTAGTATTTGCTGCCGCTGCCGGAGTCAAGCGTAAAGTAGACGATACCCTTCGGGTTGGTCACCGTGGTGGGATACGCTTTGGCGGCATAGGTGGCGTTCGGGTTGGTGGTGGCAGGCGCCGCGTTGGAGGAGCCGCTCGTCTGGGTGGCAGCCTGCGGAATGTTGACGCTGGTGGTCGGGGTCAGCCAGGAAGCGGACTCAGCGGCATAGTTGTTGTTCGGATCAAGCGCGACGCCGTCCAGCATCTGCGCTGTGCGGGTGTAGTAGTGGTCGTGGCCCTGGAAGACAGCATCCACGCCATATTTCTGCATCATCGCCGGCCAGGTGTTGCGGATGGTCAGCACCGGATCGGTCGCGTTGTTCTGGCTGTCGTGGTTGCCTTCGCTGTAGGCGGACTGATGCCACACGGCCACTTTCCATTTCACGTTCAGGCCCTGCGCCTTCACGGCGGCATCGACATCGCTCATGAATTCGTCGTGATCCGCAGTTGCGTAGTTGTTCGCGTTGAGCACATAGAACAGCACCGGGCCGGCGGTGAACCAGTAGTCGCCGTCGTTGCCGTACTGTGTGCCGCCCAGCTGATTCTGGTTCGGATGGTTGTAATGGTAGCCGTAATATTCACCCATCTGATGGTCGTGGTTGCCGGAGAAAGCGACCAGCGGATAGCTCTGGATGACATTGCTGTATGTACCGTAGGTGCCGCCGTTGTTGTTGGCCGGTTTGATGCCGAAGTAGGTCAGATACTGATCCCACTGGCCGCCGCCCATGGTATCGCCGGATACGTTTTCGCCCAGATAGTTGTAGTCATTGATCTGGTCGCCCAGCGAAAGCAGGAAGTTCAAGCCCTTGTTCTGGCTGACGACGTTGAGCATGTTGGCCCAGCCGTTGCCGTCGTCCACGATGTTCTGGTGGCCGTTGGTGGCATTGGACGGCTTGGTTTTGGATGCATTGTCATACGCGCCCATCTGCGGATCGCCGAACGCGGCAAACTGGATGCTGTCGGTCGGGGCGGTGGAGATGGTGTAAACCGGGCTCCAGTTGGTGCCGTCGCTCACGCGATAGGCATACTTGGTGTTCGCGGCCAGACCGGTAGCGGTAGCCATGTTCTGATATTCGCCCGTGACTTTGTTCTGCGGAGCGGTGCCGTTGGTCACGCCGTCGCCATAGCCGTCAGCCGAGCCGTTCGTTCCCGGCAGGACGAAGCCCGGCGCATTTGCGGAAATATTCTCGGTTGCCGTAACGGTTTTCTGGGTGGCGTTCACCGTAGTCACTCCGGTGGTCGGCCAGGTGCCGTTGGTATAATTGCCGGCCAGCGTGTACTGAATCTGGGAAGTCGTGCCGGTGGTCTTGTTGCTGCTCTGGCTGAACCAGTTGAAGTTCAGCTTGGTGGCATCGGTGCCGAAGCAGGCGTTGATGTTGTACGGACCGGTGATAGAGGGCAGGGTGAAATCGGAGATAGCGGAGGTGTCCGCCTGGGCCACGAGCATAGAGCCCGTGCCCATGGACACGGTTGCAGCAAGCAGAACCGACAAAGCGATTTTGCCTGCTTTACGATGGTTAATCATTCTTTTTGCCTCCTACTGTGTCTACTTCTATCCATTTTCGACTAAACTATTGTTAATTATAAATTGTTCAAATAGAATCTATGGATAATCTTTGTAATTTTTATGAAAAATTTATGTAAAATAAAGAAAATACGCCGTTTGATCCGATCGGGAGAATATCTCTGCCTTTTTTGTGAACAATACCCACGCACCACCGCAAGGCTTCTTGACAAACCCGGAAAAACGAGTATATTAATAATAAGAATTGTTATTAATAATGGATTTGCATATCAGGGAGGTAGCATATGGGTAATCTGATTGGTACGGAGCTCCCGGAATTTAAAGTACACGCATATCACAACGGCGATTTCGAAGAAATCACCAAAGCCGCCGTGCTTGGCAAATGGGGGGTGTTTTTCTTTTATCCGGCGGACTTCACGTTCGTCTGCCCCACCGAGTTGGGCGACCTGAGCGACCATTACGCCGCATTCCAGAGCATCGGCTGCGAGATCTATGCGGTCTCCACCGACAGCCATTTCGTACACAAACAATGGGCGGAGACCTCCGACACCATAAAAAAAGTAACATTCCCCATGCTGGCTGATCCCGCCGGGCGGCTGGCACGGTTCTTCGGCATTCTGGTCGAGGAAGAATGGCAGGCCCTGCGCGGCACTTTTGTGGTCAATCCGCAGGGTGTCATCAAGCTCTATGAGGTGCACGACATGGGCATCGGCCGCAACGCCGAGGAGCTGCTGCGCAGCGTGCAGGCGGCGCAGTTCGTGGCTGAGCACGGCGACCAGGTCTGCCCCGCAAAATGGAAACCCGGCACGGCGACACTCAAGCCCGGGCTGGATCTTGTCGGCCGGATCTGAACGCTATACCGCTTCCATTTTTTCCAAATGAGAAAGGCTGCCGTTTCCCGCTGAAACAACGGGGAACGGCAGCCTTTCCTGTTTTTCAAGACTTCTGTTACCGGAACCTGCGGTAAATAAGAACCGCGGCCAGGATGCAAAGCACCTGCGTGAGATTGATGCGGAGCCCAAAGCCAAACGAGATGCGCAGCACCGAAAGATCAAGCGTAACAGGCTGCGCATCGCCGATGCCGAAGGATTTGGTATATGTAAGGAACCCCGCCCACGAAAACTGCTGCAATACGGTGGCGAGCGCGCCGCCCGCCACCACCGCCACGATCAACAGCACGACGAGCAATAACCAACTTCCATTTTTTCCGGCAGAACGCATAACGTCCACCCTCCTGT
The DNA here is from genome assembly GCF_000178115.2 of Ethanoligenens harbinense YUAN-3. Taxonomy (NCBI): domain Bacteria; kingdom Bacillati; phylum Bacillota; class Clostridia; order Eubacteriales; family Oscillospiraceae; genus Ethanoligenens; species Ethanoligenens harbinense. The sequence goes on along the minus strand of NC_014828.1, from coordinate 329,573 downwards.
CTTGATTTGAAACGGCGCGGCGCCGGACTTTTGCGGGATACGGTGCGTAGTCCGGCAGGCGGCACCGCCCTGTCCGCTGGATCGGCGGTTTTTTCTCAATACCGGCCCGTGGAGCCAAACCCGCTCCCGGCGCGCGCGGTCTCCTCCAGTTCTTCCACTTCAAACAGTTCGGGCGCGCAGACAGGGGAAATGACCAACTGCGCGATGCGCTCGCCCGGCATAACGACATAGGCTCTATCCGAAAGATTGCACAATCCCACGATCAATTCGCCGGTATAATCGCTGTCGATCACACCCACGCCGTTGGAAAGCGCGATGCCGTGCCGTGTCGCCAGCCCGCTGCGCGCATAGATGAATGCGGCATAGCCGTCGCCCGGCATCTGGATGGCAATCCCCGTCGGGATGGACACCAGCCCTCTGGGCGCGATCTTCACCGGCCCGCGCAGGGCGGCATGCAGATCCATCCCCGCCGAGCCGCCCGTGGCCCGGCGCGGATATTGCACCTCCACGCCGTCGTGTGGCACCGTTTTCACTTTCAGAATGATTTTGGACATGGTGTTCCTCCGTTTTTTGAAAGTTTATCGAGAACCGGAGCGGCTATCGCACGCCCCGACGGTATAATCCCCGTGTAAATGCGGCGGAAGGCGCATCCCCTCTGCGAAACGCCTGCAAAACCGCCGCCGTCTCCCCCGGCGTTTCGATGGTGAAATACAGCTGCAAAAACGATACGCCGGTTTCCCAAAGTTCTTCTTTGCGGTCGCACATCCAGAGCGGGCGGTCGTTGAGCACCTCCACGCAATCCCCCGCCGCGCCGCACACCACCGGGAAACATGCGCCCGTCCGGTCGGTCAGCGCGGCCGGCTGAGCCGGCTGTATCACCCGCGCTTTTCCTACTGCCTGATGCACGCTCTGCTCCGCTTTCACAACGTGCGGGGCGCCCACCGCGCAGGTGCGGCCGGCACAGGGCCCGCCGTTGCGCAGCGGGCAGTTGTGCGTCAGCATCAGCGGCAGGCGGCCATACGCCAGAAGACCCGCACGGGCGTCGGCCGCGCGGCGCGCCTGCGGCAGCGCCAGTTCAAAAGAAAGCACACAGTCCGCCGCGCCCATCTCCGCATAGGCCTCCAGCGCCATCCGGTTCGCACAGTTGAGGGAAAAATCGCCGTGGGCAACAAACCCTGCCGCTTCCGCCACCGGAAGCGCGCCGATATTTCCGCAGAGCGCGTGACCCACACCCAACGCTTTCGCCGCGTCCAAAGCGGGCGCAAGCGATTGCGCGGAGCCGAAAAACGTGCGCGGCAATTCCACGCCGAGCGGCAGGCCGTCCGCCGCGGCCCGGCGGAGCGGCGCGGGAGCTTCCGCATACGCCCGCAGCGGCAGATACACCCGCTCGATGCCGGAAAAATCGGCGGTCTCCAACTGCGCCGCCGAAAGCAGCCGCACCCGCACCTGCTTTTCCACCGTTTTCGGTATCGCGGTGGGAAACGCGGGCCGGGCAAACGGGATGGGCCGCGGCTGCTGCCGCAAGGTCAGCAGCTCATCCAGCGCGTCCCGCCGGAGCGCGTTGAGTTCCCGCACCGGCAGGGAAAGCCCGCCGCCCAGCTCCATGCGTATGTTTCGGACGAAAAACGGCGTGCCGCCGGTCTTGTCCAACTTTTCCCGCACGGTCTGCTCGTCCAGCGCGCGGTGAAGCGCTGGTTCTGGCGTCGGGCCGGCGCTGTGTGCGGCATGCCCGTCATCGTCCTCCACACGAAGCGCCGCCGGGCTGCCCGCCCGGATGGAAACGGTGAGGTCCACCGGCACGCACGGCTGCTCGGCCGTTTCGGCGTGCATCCGCGCCAGCGCCTGCCCGCTGGCCAGCACGTCCTCATGCCCGCGGAAACCGAACATCTCCCGGCCGCGCCGCCCCTCGAAATAGCCCTGCGTGAAGCCCGCGCGGGAAAACACCGCGCGCAGCTCCTCGAGCTGCTCCTCGGGCACCGGCTCGCCCCGTGCCGCCGCGGCGCAGGCGCGCACCGCCGCCGTCACATATTCCGGGCGCTTCATCCGTCCCTCGATTTTGAGGGAAGAGACGCCCATCCTCGCCAGCCGCGGAACCTGCCGGATGAGCGAAAGGTCTTTGAGCGAGAGGTCGTGTCCCGTGCCGCCGGGCGCGGCAAACGGCAGGCGGCACACCTGCGCGCACAGGCCGCGGTTGCCGCTGCGCCCGCCGAGCATGGCGCTGAAATAGCACTGGCCGGATACGCTCATGCACAGCGCCCCGTGCACGAACACTTCGATTTCCGGCGCACAAGCGCCGCCGGGGCTGCGCAGCGCCCCGGTGATCTCCTCCATCTCACGGGCGGAGAGCTCGCGGGCCAGCACCACGCGCGACACGCCCAGCCCGGCAAGAGCGCGCACGCCTTCGATGTTGTGCACGGCCATCTGGGTGGAGGCATGCAGCCGCAGATCCGGCGCGGCTGCCCGCACCAGACGCAGCACGCCCGTATCCTGCACGATAAGCGCGTCCGGCCCCATTTGGCAAAGCCGCTCCAGAAAAGCCAGCGCGCCGTTCCATTCGTTTTCAAACAGCAGCGTATTGAATGTGATATACGCCTTCACGCCCCGCGCATGCAGCCAGCCGATGGCTTCTTCCAGCGCCGCGTCGTCGAAATTGGCAGCACCGCGCCTGGCGTTGAACGACTGCCCGCCGAAATACACGGCGTCCGCGCCGGCAAACGCGGCGGCCCGCAGTGTTTCCCATGACCCTGCGGGAGCCAGCACCTCGGGTCGGTTCATTTGCCGCCTTCCAGTTTGCTCACTTTGGCCCGCAGCGTGATGTTCTCGCGCTCGAGTTCGATCTCCCTGCGGCGCAGCTCGGTCGCCTCACTTTTGGCCGCGGCAGCCTCTTCCAGATAATCCTTGATCTGGGCGCGCAGATTGTCGGCGGATTCCGTCGCTTTGGCCGCCTCATCGCAGAATTCCAGCGCCGCAAACACGGCCGCCATTGTGGTGGACATGGTGGGGGAACGATCCATCAGGTTCTGAAGATAGTGCTCCACCTTTTCGGCCACCGCGCGGATATATTCTTCACTGTCATGCGACACCACATAAAATTCATTGCCGCAGATTTTCAGTTTGACTCTGTTTTTTTCGCCCATACCGTCTGCCCTTCCCGGTTTTCCGTTTCCATCTGCACGCGGTCATCGTCCGCCATGCGGACGAAAAACGGCGAATCGTCATTTTGCGCGGCGGCGCTGCCGAAACCGCCCGCCGCACGCCGTGCAAAACACCATACGTTTAAACAATTATAATACATTCGCCCGCTCTTTTAAATGGGCGGGCGCAACTTTTCTTCCTTCCGACAGTAAACAGCAGAAACCTTTAAAATCATACAACATCTTCCTGCAACTGCAAATCCTTTCTCCGCAGGTATAATGCGTTTGCGAAGGCAGATACTATATGTGATGTGAAAAAGGCCCGGCTTTTTTCATCGCGGCAGGCGCGCGGACCGGTCCGCACGCTCTGTTCCGGGTGCCGAACGCGCCGTTTATAAACAAAGAGGAGGTAATCTGTTTGAAAGCAACCGGCATCGTCCGACGCATAGACGATCTGGGTCGCGTTGTCATTCCGAAAGAGATCCGCCGCACCATGCGGATCCGCGAAGGCGACCCACTTGAAATATATACCGATAACGATGGCGAGGTAATCTTCAAAAAATATTCCCCTATCGGGGAACTGTCCAATTTTGCCGCACAGTTTGCGGAAGTGCTGGGCAAGTCCTCCGGATACCCGGTCCTCATCTCGGACCGCGACCGCATCATCTCGTCGTTCGGCATCCCGCGCAAAGAAGTGCTGGAGCGCCGCGTGAGCGAGGAACTGGAGGCATTGCTGGAGCAGCGCCGCCCGTATATCTGTGAAGACGGCCACCATCTCACCGCGGTGGACGGTCTGGAAAAAAGCGTGGCGGTGGCCGTGCCCATCCTGGCCGCCGGCGACATGGCGGGCGCCGTCATCCTGCTGGACACGGAAGAAAACGCAAAACCCGGCGACGTGGAGCTCAAGCTGGCGCAAACGGCGGCCAATTTTCTGGCCAAACAAATGGAAGAATAATACGCACCCGCACACCGCTTTCAGGCCGTGTCCCTGTTCCTGCACAGGAAGGGGATGCGGCCTTTTCTGCTCCCGCGCGGCGCCCCCCGCATGTCCCGGCCGTGCCGCCGGAATCGCCCGGCCAAAAATTCAAACAAAGTGGCCAAAAGTGTTGTTTCTGCTTGAAAACTGGATTATAATAAAGAAAGTGCTTTTGCGCGGGCGGCAGTGCGCGGCTTTTCGTCTGCCCGTTTTCAGGGGATCCCTTTGTATCAAAACGGCCGCCGCACACACCCGGCAGACAGATAAAAAAATACGCAACGATATGCAACGGATTTGAAAGGGGCACAAGCCATTATGTCCATGTTTTCCCATGATATTGGAATAGATTTGGGTACCGCGAATACCTTGATTTATATGAAGGGAAAAGGCATCGTCCTGCGGGAGCCGTCGGTGGTGGCGGTAGATGTCAAGACCAACCGCGTGCTGGCCGTGGGCAACAGTGCCAAGCAGATGATCGGCCGCACGCCGGGCTCCATTGTGGCCATCCGTCCCCTGAAAGACGGTGTGATCGCCGATTTCGACATCACCGCCAGCATGCTCAAAGAATTTATCCGCAAAGTGACGGCGGGCAAGTTCTCCAAACCGCGTATCATCATCTGCATCCCCTCGGGCGTGACCGAGGTGGAAAAACGCGCGGTGGATGAAGCGGCCTATCAGGCCGGAGCGAAAGATACTTATCTGGTGCAGGAGCCGATGGCGGCGGCCATCGGCGCGGGCCTGCCCGTGGACGAAGCCACCGGCTCCATGGTGGTGGACATCGGCGGCGGCACGGCGGAAGTCGCGGTCATTTCGCTTTCGGGCATCGTCACCTCGCGCTCGGTGCGGGTGGCGGGCGACGAGTTCGACGACGCGATCATCAACTATGTCAAGAAAAAATACAATCTGCTCATCGGCGAGCGCACGGCGGAGGAACTCAAGATTGCCCTCGGCTCGGCCTATCCGTATGAAGAGGAAGGCGAGAGGCAGATCAAGGGCCGCAACCTGCTGGACGGTCTGCCCAGCAATGTGACCATCACCTCGGCGGAAGTGCGCGAGGCGCTCTCCGACCCGGTGGCGCAGGTGGTGGACGCCATCCGCTCCACGCTGGAGCGCACCCCCCCCGAGCTGGCCGCCGACATCATCGACCGCGGCATCATGCTCACCGGCGGCGGCGCCCTGCTGCGCGGGCTGGATCAGCTCATTTCCAAAGAAACCGGCATTCCCGTTAATGTGGCCGAACGCCCGCTTGACTGCGTGGTGGACGGCACCGGCAAAATGCTGGAAGATATGTCCGGCGCCCTCGCGAACGTGCTGTTCGACGCCAAACGCCACTAAGTTCCGAAAACCGTTGCGGGGTCTTGACGCTTGGCGTGCAAGACCCCGTTTCCATTCCGCCGCATAGATGCGCGCCCGATTTTCATATACTGTTCATAATCATTTGGTATGCTGGATGGCGTGAACGCCGGACAGGCCCGTGCTTACGGCGTCCCGGCGGATGGTATCCCTTGCGGGCGGCGTCCCTTGCGGGCGGCGTCCCTTGCGGGCGGCGTCCCTCGCGGGCGGCGCTTCGCCCGGCATACATCGCGGTACAGGAGGGTTCCATGCGCGAGTTTTTCAGGAGCCTGCAATTCAAAATCTTTGCGGCCATCGCCCTGGTGCTGATTGGTTTGATGCTGCGCTCGGCCTTGAGCGGCGGCTCCTCCACCATCACGGCCAGCGTGTTCGGCACCGTTGTTTCGCCGTTTCAACAGCTTTCTTCCACCGTTTCGGACTTCTTTTACGGCGCGTTTTCCAACATCGCGTCCGCCGGGCAGCTGCGGGCTGAAAACGATACGCTGAAAAAGCAGTTGAGCGACCTGCGCTCCCAACTGGTCAATTACAACCAGATGCAGCAGGAAAACGAGCAATACCAGAAAATGTACAGCATCTCCAAGGAAAATCCGGATCTCAAACTGGCGCCCGCCCGTGTCATCTCCCGCGATCCCGGCCAGTGGTATTCCGCGTTTACCATCAACAAAGGCTCGGTGGACGGCATCCAGCCGTATGAACCGGTCATCACGCCGGACGGCCTGGTGGGCGAGACCACACAGGTGATGGCGACCACGACAGTGGTCACCACCATCCTAGACCCAACCGTGAAGGTCAGCATCGTGGTGAGCGAAACCGGCGACCTGGGGCTGGCGCACGGCGACCGTGACCTCTCCGCCAAAGGGCTGCTGGCCATCGACTACCTGCCCAAAGACAGCGCCGTGGCGGGCGGCAACATCATCGTCACCGCCGGGCGCGCAGGCGTGTTCCCGCCCAACCTGAAAGTGGGGCTGGTGCAGCAGGTGAAGACGCAGAATTCCGGCATCACGCTATATGCCGTCTGCAAGCCGCTGGCCGACCCGACCACCGTCAAGGATGTCACCGTGGTCACCAATTTTACAGGCAAAAACGTGGATACGTCCGCCGCTTCTTCCAAGTGACGGTCTTGCAGGAAACAACGCAGGCAGGGAGCTGACGCCATGCACATCTTTTATCGAAAAAACACCTGGAAGTGGCTGGCCTACGCCCTCACACTCCTGGTAGTGGACACACTCCAGAACACACCGCACCTCTTCCCCGTCATCTCCAATGCCCGCCCCGTGCTGCTGCTGCCGTTCGTCATCGCCGTGGCTTCCATAGAGAGCGCGGGTGCCGGCGGCGCGTTCGGCGCCGCGGCCGGGCTGTTCTGGGATCTTTCCGGCGGGGCGCCTTTCGGGTTCCACGGCGTTTTTCTGATGATGGTGGGGATTTTCACCGGGCTGCTGGTTCGTGAAGTGTTCCATGCATCCCCCCTTTCGGCTCTGTTGTTCGGTCTGTGCTTCACGTTCCTTATGGAGCTGATCTCGTGGTTCTTTCTGGACTATATGACAGGCGGTCAGGATTTTGTCTACTCATTTTTTCAGATTATCCTGCCCACCACATTTTACTCGTTCGCGTTCGTCGTGCCGTTCTATTTTTGGGTGAAGCACCTGCACCTGCGCCTGACGGAATGACCGTCACGTCTGCCGTCACCTGCTTCGCGCGGCAGGCCCCTATACATATTTAACGTCCCGCCGACGCGAAGCGGCAGAATGGAGTTTTTCATGAATATCCGCAACGCACGTCTGTATGTGCTGTACGGCCTGATCATCGCCATCTTTGCCGGTTTCGTCTTTCGCCTGATGCGTTACCAGATCACCGACGGGGCATCCTACCGCGCGCAGTCGGAAAAAACCACGATACAGAGCACCGAGGTGATGGCTCCGCGCGGCGAGATCCTGGACCGCTACGGCCGGGTGCTCGCCACCAACACGGTGGGGTATTCGGTCACGCTGCAAAAGGCAGCCTGGTCCTCCTCCAACCAGAACCAAAACATCCTGAAGATCACCGATATTCTGGCGCAGGACGGGGAAACCTGGACCGATACGCTGCCTATCGGGCAGACTAAGCCGTGGGCCTTCAACCCGAACAGTGATTCCCAGATCAAGACCCTGCGCAAATTCATGGAACAGACGGTGGACAACATCCCCACCTCCACCAAACTGAACAAGGTCACACTCACCGCCAAACAGAAGGCCAAATACGACGCGGACGAAAAAGCCACCGCGGACGAAATCATGGCCCGGCTCATCAAGCGCTACAAAATCACCGGGAACTACACCCCCGCGCAGATCCGCACCATCGTCGGCGTGCGCTACCAGATGGAGCAGGCCGGTTTTTCGTATACGTATACCTATACCTTCGCCCAAAACGTCAGTCTCAACACCGTCAACCGGCTCTCGGAGAACGGCGGGAGCATCCCGGGTATTCTTATTACCCAGCAGTATACCCGCAGCTACACCAGCGACAGCTTTGCACCCTACCTCATCGGCAAGGTCAGCCCCATTTCCGCCGACCAGTGGAACAACACGTCCGACCCTTCCGCCAGCCTGAAAAATCAAGGGTATTCCATGGACGACATGATCGGCAGCGGCGGCATCGAAAGCACGATGGAAAAATACCTGCGCGGCGAAAGCGGCACGCAGAACGTCCTCATCAACAAAGCCAAGGAGATCGTCGGCACCGAACCCGTGAAAGCCGCCAAACCGGGCGACAATGTGGTGCTCACCATCGACGAAAACCTCCAGCAGATCGTGCAGGACGAGCTGCCGGTGGTCATCAATCAGGTGCGCGCGGCCTCGGGCGGCAGCACGCTCAATGGCGCGGACGCCGACGCGGGCTCCGCAGTGGTGCTCAATATCAAGACCGGCGAGATCCTCGCCATGGCAAGCTATCCCACCTATACCCGCACGCAGTATTCGCAGGAATATTCCACCCTTGCGAACGATGCCACGTCCCCCCTGATGAACCGCGCCATCCAGGGCGCCTACCGCCCCGGTTCCACCTTTAAGCCGGTCACGGCCACGGCGGGCATGATGAACGGCATCATCACGCCGACCGAGAAGATCGACAAGCCCGCCACGTTCAGCAAATACGCCCCCAGCTATGTCGGACACGACGACGTCGGCGCCGGGTATATCGATGTGGAGACGGCGCTGGCCGAATCCAGCAACGTATTTTTCAACATGGTCGCCGACTGGATGTATACGCGCGGTATCTACTCCAAGCTGGAAAGCACCGCAGCCGCCTACGGCCTGGGCAAAAAGACCGGCGTAGAGCTGCCCGGGGAGCACTCGGGTTCTGTGTCCGGGCCCACTTGGGCAAAAGCAAACGGCATCACCTGGCAGGCTGCCGATGCCGCGCAGTCGGGCATCGGGCAATCTTATAACGAATACACACCGCTCCAGCTCGCGCAGTATGTCGGTGCGGTATCTACCGGCGGCACCTATTATAAAGCACACATCGTCAAGGAAGTCAAAAGCTACGACAACACGCAGACGGTCATGGAAAACACCCCGCAAGCCGTTTCGGACATAAAAGTGCCAAGCGATGTGCTTAATGCCATCAAGACCGGCATGCTCCGCGTGACAGAAAGCGCGGACGGCACCGCCGCCAGCGTATTCCAGAACTTCCCCGTCCAGCTCGGCGGCAAAACGGGTACGGCGCAGATCAACAACGGCAAAAACTACGACGGCGTGTTCATCAGCTTCGCCCCCTTCAATGACCCGGAGATCGCCGTGGCCGTCGTGGTGGAAAAGGGCCACAACGGTTACCAGACCGCCCCGGTGGCCCGCAGCGCCTTCAACTATTACTTCGTGGACGACCAGCAGTTCACCACCGATCCGCTGCCGAGCGTTTCCTCCCCGCTGCCGGCCTCGGCGAACACGCTGCTGCCATAAACAGCGATTGTGCCAACTTTGAACAAAAATACAGGTTGGTGCGCACAATTCTTTGACTAAATGCCGGGCCTGTGATAGAATGATACCTGATTCCGTTTGTCCGTTCGGGCAGGTGGATGCTTTGGCGGGAACAGGCTGCGGTACGGGTAGATGCAATGGGAACAGTGATATCGGTCACATCGGGAAAAGGCGGCACCGGCAAGTCCACCTTCACGGTCAACTGCGGGGCGGCGCTTGCCCTCTCCGGCAAGACCGTGCTGCTTGTGGATGCCGACGCCGGCCTGCGCTCGCTGGATATCATGCTCCGCGTATCCGACCAGGTGGTCTACGACCTGGCGGACATTCTGCAGGGCCGGTGCGAGCCAGCCAAAGCGATCGTCAAAACGCCGTGGAACCGGCTCTCCATGATCCCGGCCCCGGCGGCCGACGAGGAAACCGGCTGCGCAGACGCTTTGCAGAAGCTGTGCCGGGGCCTTTGCCAATACTATGATTTCATCCTGCTGGATTCACCTGCGGGTATGGGCACATGGGCCAAAGCCACAGCCGCGGCGGCCGATCTGGCCATTCTGGTCGTCACGCCGGACCCCGTCTGCATCCGCGATGCGGACCGCATGGCCGGGCGCGTCCTCTCGGGGCTTGTACCGGAGATTCGTCTGGTCATCAACCGCGTGCAGCCGCAGTTGCTGCGCAAAAAGCTGGACGGCGGGCTGGATGTTATTATCGACGCCGCGGCCGTGCAGCTGCTGGGCGTGGTACCCGAGGACAGGCGGATCGCCCTCGCGGCCTACGACGGCGACCCGATCGTACATACTCCCGATGCACACGGCGGCGCGGCGGAAGCCTATTGCAACATCGCCCGCCGTCTGCTCGGCGAAGATATTCCGCTCATGCATTTCTGACCCGCGGCATCTTATTATCCCCGCGCGCCGGACGACCGACCCCGAACGACCCGTCCTTCCCGGCACGTACAAACACACGGAGGTTTGCACTATGAACATCGCCCTCATCGCCCACGACGCCAAAAAAGAACTGATCGTGCAGTTCTGCATCGCCTATTGCGGTATTCTCAGCCGGCACAGTCTCTGCGCCACCGGCACCACCGGCAAGCTGATTGCGGACGCGACCGGTCTCGATATCCAACGCTTCCTGGGCGGCAGCCAGGGCGGCGATCAGCAGATCTCTGCCCGTATCGCCTGCAATGAGATCGACCTGCTGCTTTTTTTCCGCGACCCGCTCACCCCCAAGCCCACCGAACCGAAAGAAATGAGCATGCTGCGCCTGTGTGACGTGCACAACATCCCGGTGGCCACCAACATTGCCACGGCGGAAGTGCTGGTGCGGGCGCTTGACCGGGGCGATTTCGACTGGCGCGACATCGTCAATCCCAAAAGCAAATAAATCCTTCCGCAGGGCGCACGGGGCCCCGTTCGGGAAAGCTCCCGCAACGGGGCGTTGTTTTGCCCGCTCCGCGCTGTTCATATCCCGTTTTGCATTCCCCGCAGACCGAATAAAAGGAGAACCACCATGGCCAATCTTTTGCATGCGCCGCGCGGCACCCTCGACGTGACGCCGGACCAAGTTTACAAATGGCAGTATGTGGAGCAGACTGCCCGCCGCACCGCAGCGACGTTCGGATTTGAGGAGATCCGTTTCCCCACCTTTGAATACACCGAGCTGTTTTCGCGCGGCGTGGGAGACACCACCGACGTAGTGCAGAAAGAGATGTACACCTTTGAGGACCGCGGCGGCCGCAGCATCACCCTGCGGCCGGAGGGCACCGCCTCCACCGTGCGCGCCCTGCTGCAAAACGGCCTGGCCGGCGGCCCGCTGCCGCTCAAGCTGTTCTATCTCATCTCCTGCTTCCGGGGCGAGCGCCCGCAGGCGGGCCGCCTGCGTGAATTCCACCAGTTCGGCGCGGAGCTGTTCGGCGCGGCAGGCGCGGCCGCCGATGTGGAACTCATCGAGCTGGCGGGCGCCGCCCTCAAGGCGCTCGGTGTAAAGGACCTGCGGCTGGAGCTTAACTCCATCGGCTGCCCGACCTGCCGCAAGGATTACCACGCCGCGCTCAAGGCATATTTCAAAGCCCGGGAAACGGAGCTCTGCGATGACTGCAAAAACCGGTTGGAACGCAACCCCATGCGCCTGCTCGACTGCAAGGTGCCCACCTGCAAAGCCATTGCCAAAGACGCGCCGGTCGTCACCGATTACCTCTGCGACGACTGCAAAGCACACTTCGAGGACGTGAAAGCGCGGCTGACCGACGCGGGGCAGACGTTTGTGCTCAATCCCCGCATCGTACGCGGGCTGGACTATTATACCCGCACCGTCTTTGAATTTGTGGACGAAGCACAGGGGCTCACCGTCTGCGGCGGCGGGCGGTACGACGGGCTGGTGTCCGAGCTCGGCGGCCCCTCGCTGCCGGGGCTTGGCTTCGGCATGGGGCTGGAACGGCTGCTCATCCTGATGGAGTCACAGGGCTGCGCGTTCCCGCCCGCGCCCAAAGGGCTTGTTTACATCGGCGCCATCGGCGGGCCGGCATCTCAAAAGGCGGCGGCGCTTGCCCGCACGCTGCGTGCGGCGGGCATCGCAGCCGGGACCGACCTGGCGGGCCGCAGCGTGAAAGCGCAGATGAAATACGCGGACAAGCAGGGCTTTGCCTATGCCGTTATGCTGGGTGACGCGGAACTGGAAAACGGCGAAGCCGCGCTCAAAGCCCTGCGGGGCGACGGCGCGCGAACCGTGCCGCTGGAACCGGAAACATTCCTCGCGGCCGTGCGCGACGCGGCCGCCCAATCTACCATAAAAGAGGGTTGAACAATGGCAGACACCATGCAGGGACTCAAGCGCACCGATTATTGCGCGGCATTTTCCGAAAAAGACGCGGGCCGGGAAGTCGTGGTCTGCGGCTGGGCGGCCAAGCGGCGCGACCTCGGTGCGCTGCTGTTCATCGACCTGCGCGACCGCAGCGGCATTTTGCAGCTGGCATTCGACGACACCACCGGCCGCGCCGTGCTGGAAAAAGCCCAGACGGTGCGCAGCGAATTTGTGCTGGCGGCAAAGGGTACCATCCGCCTGCGCGAAACGCCTAACGACAAATTGCCCACCGGCCGCATCGAGATGGCGGTGAGTGAACTGCGCATTCTTGCCAAATCCGACACGCCTCCCTTTGAAGTGGCCGAGGGCGGCGCGGTGAAGGAGGAAATGCAGTTGCGTTACCGCTACCTGGACCTGCGGCGCCCGGAAATGCAGAACCATCTGTTCCTGCGCCACCGTATCGTCAAGGCCGCGCATGATTATTTCGACCGCAACGGCTTCATCGAGATCGAAACGCCCAACCTCATCAAGAGCACGCCGGAAGGTGCGCGCGATTACCTCGTGCCCAGCCGCCTGCACGCGGGCAAGTTCTACGCCCTGCCACAGTCGCCGCAGCTCTACAAGCAGATTTTGATGCTGTCGGGCTTCGACCGCTATATGCAGATCGCCCGCTGCTTCCGCGACGAAGACCTGCGCGCCGACCGGCAACCCGAGTTCACCCAGATCGACCTGGAACTGTCGTTCGTGGACGAAGAGGACATCATGGCGCTCAACGAGGGCTACATCCGCCATGTGTTCAAAGAGGTGTTGGGCAAAGACGTGCAAACCCCGTTTCAGCGTCTGCCGTATGACGAGGCAATGGCGCGCTACGGCAGCGACAAGCCGGACGTACGCTTCGGCATGGAGCTGCGCGACCTCTCCGAAACCGTGAAAGGCTGCGGCTTCGGCGTGTTTGAAGGCGCACTGGCGGGCGGCGGAAGCGTGCGCGCCGTCACCGCCGAAGGCGGGGCGGACAATCTCTCCCGCAAAGACCTCGACAAGCTCGCCGCGTTCGTCAAGGACTACGGCGCCAAAGGGCTGGCATGGCTCAAGCTGGGCGACACACCCAACGCCTCATTCGGCAAGTTTGTTTCGGAAGACACCCTGCTTGCCGTCGCGGCGGCGGCGGGTGCGGGGCCGGGCGACGCGGTGCTTATCGTGGCCGACACAAACAGCACCGTGGCCTGCACCGCGCTGGGCGCGCTGCGCCTGCATCTGGCCGAGCGCTTCGGGCTCATCCCCAAAGACGAATTCGCGTTTTTGTGGGTGACGCACTTCCCGCTGTTCGAATACAGCGAGGAAGAGGGCCGCTATATGGCCATGCATCATCCGTTCACCGCCCCCACGGAAGAAAGCCTGGACAAACTGGAATCCGACCCCGGCACCTGCTATGCCCGCGCCTATGACATGGTGCTCAACGGCGTGGAGCTCGGCGGCGGCTCCATCCGCATCAACGACCCCGCGCTCCAGAAACGCATGTTCAAGGCGCTCGGCCTGTCTGACGATGTGGTGCGGCAGCGCTTCGGCTTCCTCACCGAGGCGTTCCGCTACGGCGCGCCGCCGCACGGCGGCATGGCTTACGGGCTGGATCGTCTGGTCATGCTGATGCTCGGCTGCGAATCCATCAAACAGGTCATCGCATTCCCCAAGGTGCAGAACGCCTCCGAGCTGATGACCGGCAGCCCCGATCTGGTGGAGGAAAAGCAGCTGCGCGAGCTGCATCTCTCCCCCATCCGGGAAAAGGATATTTAAAGACTATTCACACTTTGCAGACAGGTGTATGATAGTATAAGAAGTATGGGTCCGCAAAGGACCTTGTTTCGGAATGGAAAAACGACGATTTTCGGGATGAAATGCAGACCCGCCAGGCGAAACGCATGGGAATACGGACCGTATTCCGGGGCATTTTCAACGCAGCGGGGCAGCCTTTCAGCCGAAACGGACACCGCTTTTCCATTGTGAAGCAGGGCCCCGGGCCTTGCAGGACCGGAACAACGATCGGGAGGGAACTTTTCCATGATAGAGGTCAGCCACCTCACCAAACGATATGGTGAAAAGTATGCCGTACAGGACATCAGCTTCGATGTCAAGGACGGCGAGATTCTCGGGTTCCTCGGCCCCAACGGCGCGGGTAAATCCACCACCATGAACATCCTCACCGGCTACCTTTCCTCTAACGAAGGCACCGTGAAGATCGACGGCGTGGACGTGCTCGAACGGCCGCTCGAGGCCAAAAAAAACATCGGCTATCTGCCGGAGCAGCCGCCGCTTTACCCCGACATGACCGTGGACGAATACCTCAAATTCGTCTTCGGGCTCAAGCAGTGCAAGCTGGGGCGCGAGGCGCACATCAATGAGATTTGCGGGCTGGTGCGCATCCAGAACGTGCGCGGCCGGCTCATTCGCAACCTCTCCAAGGGCTTTAAGCAGCGCGTGGGCATCGCGCAGGCCCTCATCGGCAACCCGGACGTACTCATCCTGGACGAGCCCACCGTCGGGCTCGATCCCAAGCAGATCATTGAGATCCGCACCCTCATCAAGCACCTCAGCCGCAAACATACCGTCATCCTCAGTTCCCACATCCTGCCGGAAGTACAGAGCGTCTGCGAACGCATCATCATCATCAACCAGGGGCAGATCGTGGCCAACGGCACCACGTCCGAGCTCTCCAGCCAGCTTTCCAGCGAGCACCGGCTCATCGCGCGCATCGCGGGACCGGAAGCCGACGTGCGCGAGGCCATCTCCGACCTCTCCGGCGTGCGCAAATGCGTTTCGCTCGGCATGCATGAGACGGGCAGCTCCGACTGGCAGATCGAGTGCGAAACGGGGCAGGACATCCGCCGCGCACTCTTTACCATCCTGTCCGCCAAAGACTGGCCGCTGCTCGCGCTGGATACCGGCGAGCTGACACTGGAAGACATCTTCCTGCGCCTGACCACCGACGGCGCGGTGCTTCCCCAGAGCAAACCCGCCGCCCCCCCTGCGGAGCCGCCGGCGGCAGACGCGGAACCGACGGAACCGGCCGAAAACGCCGGCGAACAGGAGGAGGATGACAACCCATGAGTGCGATCTACAAACGCGAATTCCAGACCTATTTCACCACGGCGACCGGCTACGTGTTCCTCGCGGTGTTCTACGCGTTTTCGGCTTTCTTTTTCTTCGCGGTCAACCTGCAGGGCAGCACCACCGATCTCGGCGGCCTGTTTTCCACACTGCTGCTCATCTGGGTGCTGCTCATTCCCATCCTGACCATGCGCCTGCTCAGTGAAGACCGCCGCCAGAAAACCGACCAGTTGCTGCTGACCGCGCCGGTGCGGCTGTTCGACATCGTGTTCGGCAAATTTCTTGCCGCCCTCACCCTGTTCGGCATGGCCATCGGCATCGTGGTGATCTACGCGCTGGTGCTGGCCGGGCTGGGGCATGTGGATTTCTGGGCTACGGTAGGCAGTTTTGTCGGCATCGTCCTGCTCGGGGCGGCGCTCATTGCCATCGGCCTGTTCATTTCCGGTCTCACCGAAAACCAGGTTGTTTCCGCCGTGTCCAGCATTTTCATCATGCTGATGCTTTACCTCATCGACAGCATCTCCTCCGCGGTCAGCAATGCCGTGATTTCGGCCATCGTCACCCATATCTCCATTTTTTCCCGCTTCAAAAATTTCTCGCTGGGCGTGTTCAACCTCGGCGATACCGTGTTTTACATCAGCGTGGCGGCCGTTTTCCTGTTCCTGACCGTCCGGCTGCTCGAAAAAAGAAGATGGGCATAAGGAGGAAGCAGCAAAATGGCCAATCAAACGCAAAAAAACGATCCGCATAAAAACAAGCCCCGGCGAAAACTGCCTGATTTCATGCGCCAACGCAGCTTTCGCTACGGCAGCACCGCCACGGCTTTCACCGTTATTTTCATCGTGGCCGTCATTCTCGTCAATGTGCTGGTCACTTCGCTGAGCAGCCGGTTTCCGCTCAGCGTGGACATGACCGCCAACCATAAAAATCAGCTCTCCACGCAGTCGGTCAGCTTTGTCAAAAAGATCAATCAGGATATCAACATCGACATTCTGGCGGACGAATCCACGTATTCCAACGCGCAGAACTACAATTCCTGCCTGCTTATCATGCAGCAATACGCGCAGCACAACAGCCACATCCATATCAGCTTCGTCAACCTTGACAAAAATCCGACCTATGCCTCCAAATACCCAAAGGAAACGCTGAGCCAAGCCGACATCATCGTCTCCTGCGGCAGCATTTATAAGCACATCGTCTCATCCGACCTGCTCACCACCTCGACCGACAGCACCACCGGCTCCTCCACCGTGACAGGCAACAACACCGAGCAGGTGATCGATTCGGCCATCGCGTATGTCACCGCCAAAACGCTGCCGACCGTCCTGGTCACCTCCGGGCACAATGAAACCGACAGCTCCGCGCTGACCTCTCTGCTCCAGAAAAACAACTACCAGATCGAGACCAAGAACCTCGCGACCGACGGCCTCGACCAGAACGCGAAGATGATCCTCATCAACGCGCCCACCGCCGATTTCTCCGCCGACGACATCGCCAAGCTCGACACCTTCCTCAACAACGGCGGCAAATACGGTAAGACCGTTTTCCTCATCTTCGACCCGCAGCAGGCTTCCGCCCCCAATCTGGAAAGCTTTGCGAAAAAATGGGGCATCAGCGTGGGCACCGGCGTCGTCTACGACACCACCAACCGCTATCAGGACAGCCCCTTCAGCGTTCTGGAAGGGCAGACCAACAGCACCTACGTGGGCACGCTGCAAAGCGGCCTGCACGCCTACCTGAGCGTGTGCCGCCCACTCACGCTGTCCTCCAGCGACAGCAGCATCACCACGGCATCCATCGTGGCCACCGAGAGCACGTCCAAGCTGTGGAATCCCGGCACCATCAACAGCTCTACGGCGGCCAGCTTCCAGGCCTCGAACAGCGATAAAACCGGCCCGTTCGATGTGTTCGGCGTCGCCACCAAAACGGCGACTTCTGGTTCCGAATCCGTAAAATCAAACGTACTGGTGCTCGGTTCCACCAATTTCTTTAACTCGCAGGTGCTTGCCCAGCCCAGCCTGACCAACTCCACCATCCTGCTCAACACGGTCGGCAACGTCATCGGCTTCAATCCTGGCATCACCGTCGAAGCCAAAGACCTCACCACCCAGAGCCTCACCATCACGGCCGGGCAGGCGATCGGCATCATCGTCGTCTTTGCCTTCCTCATCCCCCTTGCCGTGCTGATTGCCGGGCTGGTCAACTGGATCAGGAGGAGGCACCAATGACCCGTCAGGTACGCAATCTCGTCATCGTCGTCTGCGTAGCGGTGGCGCTTGGCGCGGGCGTGCTGCTGTTGAATGTGCTGCCGGGGAACAAGAAAACGGGATCATCCTCCAGTTCCTCATCCTCGGGCTCCATCAGCCTGCTCTCCATCAAGAGCAGCGCGTTCCATTCCCTGCATGTGACCAATGCGGCGGGTAGCTACACCGTCACGCTCACAGGCGGCACCTACACGGTGGACACGCTCAAAGACGCGCCCTCCAACCAGTCGGCCATCCAGTCCAAAGTGAATGACGTGCTGGGCCTGAAAGCCACCACCCTCATCCAGAAAGACGCGACCGACCTTGCGCAGTATGGGCTGACCACTCCCGCCGCCACGCTGGACGTGGCCACTGCGGACGGCAAGACCTCCACCGTCAAGATCGGCAGCCAGGCGCCGTCCGGCAGCGGGGTCTATATCCTGAAGCCCGGCACAAACGACGTCTACCTCAGCTCCACCATGATGAACGACAATTTCAGCCAGTCTGCCATGCAATACGCGAGCACCACCGTTTCCGCGCTGGGCACCTCCGCCAACATCAGCGCCTATAAATTCGGCGGCACGGCCAGGTCCACACCGTTCACCGTTGCCGTCAAGACACAGTCCTCCGCCGCATCGTCCGGGTCGAGCGCCACGGCCACCTACACCTATGCGCTTACCCAGCCGTATGCCTATGACGGCAACGACACCAACCTGGGTAAAATCACCACCGCGCTCCAGAGCCTGAGCGCCACCAGCGTGGTAAGTGTGGATGTTTCGCCGCAAAGCCTGGCCCAATACGGCCTGCAAAACCCGGCCTACACCCTCACCTACACGGTGGACGGCAAAGACACCACCCTTTCGTTCGGCAACGCCGACTCGTCCAGCAATACGGTGTATATGACCATCAGCGACAAAAAGGCTGTGTATCAGGTGGATACGTCCAGTGCCGCCGCATTCTACAACTATCAGCTTTCCGACGTCCTTTCCACTGCTCTGGTCACATCCGACATCAGCACGGTCAAGACACTGACCATCCAGTCCGGCAGCGAAACACACACGTTCAATCTCTCGGGTTCCAGCGACAAGCTGGCGGTCACCGACGCAAACGGCAAAAAGATCGACGCCACCAGTTTCCGCAACTATTACCAGACCATCCTCGCCATCACCACGCGAGGCGGCGCGGACAGACCCGCCGGCGTTTCGTCCTCGCTCACCCTCACGTTCACCTACAACGACGGCACCGCGCAGCGCACCGTTTCGTTCCTGCCGGACGGCAGCGACAAATCGTTCGTCGATATCAACGGCAGCGGCGGCCTGTATGTTTATAATTCACAGATCAGCAACCTGCTCACCCTCGCACAGAACCTCGAAGCGGGCAAGACCGTATCCGCTTCGTCGTAAAATGGCTTTTTAAACAAGGCGCCGAACCGATGGTTTCACCCCATCGGCCCGGCGCCTTGTTTTATGATCAACCAGAAACCAAACGCAAGAAAATTGTCAAAATATTGCTGATTTTGCCTTGTTGTAAAGTTTTGCAAATGTTATAATATTTGTGTATGCGGAATGGTTAAACGAGGAGGGGCTTTTTATTATGTATTGCAGAAATTGCGGTGCGGCGATGGACCCCAGTGCTGTCGTGTGCATCAAATGCGGCGTCCCGAAAGGCTCGGGCCGGAACTATTGTATGAACTGCGGCGCGCAGACAGCACCCGAAGCGGTGGTCTGTGTGAAATGCGGCGTTTCACTCGGTGCCCCGAACAACAGCGCTCCAACGGCGGCCGGCGGCCAGAAATCCAAGATTGCGGCAGGCATCCTGGGCATTTTCCTGGGCGGCCTGGGCATCCACAACTTCTATCTCGGCTATACCACCAAAGCTGTCATCCAGCTCTGTCTCACCATTCTGGGCTGGATCCTCGCCATCCCCACGTTGGGCATTGGATTCCTTCTTTCCTCGGCCATGAGCATCTGGGGCCTGGTGGAAGGCATCCTGATTCTGGTAGGGAATATCAAACAGGACGGCAAGGGGATTCCGCTCCAATAATCTTAACATGCATATGTATCTTGCGGCTGTGGCGGTTTCGCCATAGCCGCTTTGTTTTTATGATTTGTCTCCCGGTTTAAAAACAAGCGCGACCAGATACCCAAAAAAGATAGCCGCCGCAATGCCGCCCGCCGTAGCCATGACCCCCCCGGTGAACACGCCCAGAAAGCCTTTCTGCCGCACCGCCTCGCGCACGCCGTTTGCCAGCGCAAAACCAAAACCGGTGAGCGGCACCGTCGCGCCCGCGCCGCCGAACTCCACCAGAGGACGATACAGCCCAACCGCCGTGAGCACCACGCCTGCCGTCACATAGGTAACGAGGATGCGGGCGGGCGTCAGCTTGGTTTTATCGATCAGGAGCTGACCGATGACACAAAGGATACCGCCCACCAAAAATGCCTGAATATATTCCATACGACTTTGCCTCCCTGTTCAGCGGCTGGTGGACAGATGCACCGCATGCGCCACCGACGGAATGGACTGCCCCTGCTGCACGCTGAGCGGGCTCATCAGAACGCCTGTGGCCATAAACAGCACCTCGTGCAAATGGCCGCTTTTCATGTTGTTCAGGATGTGTGAGCAAAGTACCGACGCCGCGCAGCCGCAGCCCGAGCCTCCCGCATGGACATCCTGTCTGTCGCGGTCATAGATCATCAGGCCGCAGTCGTTGTAATTCTCTCCCAGCGTGACGCCCTCCTTTTGCAGCAGCTCGCGCAGCAGATTGCTGCCCACAGCGCCGAGGTCGCCCGTGACGATGAGATCGAAACGATCCGGCGAGACACCGGTGTCGTCAAAATAATGCTGCAGCGTATCGGCCGCCGCGGGCGCCATCGCCGCGCCCATGTTGCTCTGGTCCTTGATGCCGAGATCCACCATGCGTCCAAACGTCAGTTCCCGCGCATATGGTCCGTCACCCTCCCTGCCGAGGATGACCGCGCCCGAACCCGTCACCGTCCACTGTGCGCTGGGGGCGCGCTGTCCTCCGTATTCCAGCGGCAGGCGGTATTGCCGCTCCGCCGAGCAGAAATGGGACGATGTGAGCGCAGCCGCCACATTGGCAAAGCCGCCCTCCACAAACACCGCCGCCATCGCCAGCGATTCCGCCATGGTGGAGCACGCGCCGTACAGCCCCGCGAACGGAATGCCGAATTCCCTCAGCCCGTAGCTGGTGCCGATGCACTGATTGAGCAGGTCACCAGCGAAAATGATATCCACCGTGCCCGGCGTGATGTCGGCCTTTCCCAGCGCCTTGTTCAGCGTCGTATTCTGCAGGCGGCTTTCCGCCTTTTCCCACGTTTTCTCGCCGAACGTGGTGTCTTCCTCAATCTGATCGAACTCGTCTGCCAGAGGGCCTTCGCCCTCTTTTTTGCCAACGACCGAAGCATATCCCATAACGGAAGGCGGCTGATCCAGCCGGATCGTATACCGCCCGACCCTTGTGGCCATACGACCCCCTCCTCTTTGGTTCCGTTTATCCCGCGTTTTTTCTGCACTTCTTCCCTACGGGACTGCAGTATTCCTCAAACACCCGTTGGTGTATACTTTTAACAAAGGCTAAAACAGTTTGAAAATCCACAGCACGAGCCCATACAGGATAGACGCCGTAATGCCGTAAACCAGCACCGGTCCGGCAATGGTGAACATTTTCGCGCCCAACCCCAGAACGAACCCTTCGCTTTTATATTCAAGCGCGGGCGAAACCACCGCGTTGGCAAACCCCGTGATGGGCACCAAAGAACCGGCGCCCGCGTATTTAGCCAGTTTGTCGTATACATGCAGCCCGGTGAGAAATGCGCCGAGGAACACCAGCGTGATAGTAGCCGCATTGGACGCATCCAGTTCTTTCAACCCGAACTGTTGATAGATGTTGGTCATGCTCTGCCCCACGGTGCAGATCGCCCCGCCCGTGCAGAACGCCCACACGCAGTTTTTGACAATCGGGGAGTTGGGCGACTGGACGTTCGCCATCTGCGCATACTGTTTTTTGGTCACCGCCATTCTGCCACTTCCTTTCAGGCAGGCCGCAAAAACCCTGCAAACCCCGCCGTCTGTTTTGCACAGCCTTATTTTGGCCCGCATGGCGGTGGGTATGCGCGGCATGTCCTGCATCATTTGGAAACACGCGTTCGGCACCGCATTCAAGCGGCTTTCCCATGCGGTTCCTGCGCCGGCCGGATTTTTTGCATGCGTCACCAACCCATCCTGCATTTTTGAAAATGTGGTTGCCAACTGCGGCCCGATGTGTTAAAATATGAAGCAATCATTTGAATGGTACCCTGCGGAAGGGATATTTGCTTGCGTTTTCTCCGAAAACGCAACGAGGGCGTCCAGTGATCGTTTTGACCTGCAAAACGGATCCGGATGTTTTTTTATACCATTCGTCGGGTAATTCGGGTATGTTGGATACGCCAGAGAAAAAGGACGATCGGTTCGCGCCGCCCCTTTCGGCCGGCAGGCGCGAACCGAAATGTGAAAGGGGTTGCGCATGGTGCTCAATACAAATGCCGGTGAAAAATTTTTAAAAGAAGGTCTAACGTTTGACGACGTCCTGCTGATCCCCGCAAAATCCGACGTGCTGCCACCTCAAATTGACGTGCGGACGCGCCTGACCAAAAAGATCCGGCTGAACGTGCCCATCCTCACCGCAGCCATGGACACCGTGACCGAGTCCAAAATGGCCATCGCCATCGCGCGCGAAGGCGGCATCGGCATCATCCATAAAAACATGACCATCGAGCAGCAGGCCGAAGAAGTGGACAAGGTCAAGCGCAGCGAAAACGGCGTCATCGCCAACCCGTTCTATCTTTCCCCGGATCATCTTGTGCGCGACGCCGACGCGCTTATGGGCAAATACCGCATCTCGGGCGTGCCCATCTGTGAAAACGGCAAGCTGGTCGGCATCATCACCAACCGCGACCTGCGGTTCATCACCGATTTCGACACCAAAGTCAGCGACGTGATGACCAAGGAGCATCTGGTTACCGCCCCGGTAGGCACCACACCGGAACAGGCCAAGTCCATCCTCATGAAGCACAAGATCGAAAAGCTGCTGATCGTGGACGATGAGGGCCGGCTCAAAGGTCTCATCACCATTAAGGATATCGAAAAATCCGTCCAGTATCCCAACTCCGCCCGCGACGAAAAAGGCCGCCTGCTCTGTGGCGCCGCCATCGGCGTGACCCGGGATGTGCTCGAGCGCGCGGAAGCGCTGGTGAAAGCCCAGGCGGACGTGCTGGTGCTGGACAGCGCGCACGGCCATTCCAAAAATATCCTGAACTGTCTGCACAAGGTCAAGGAGCATTTCCCGGACGTACAGGTCATCGCAGGGAACATCGCCACTGCGCAGGCAGCCGAAGAGCTCATCGAGGCCGGCGCGGACGCCGTGAAGGTCGGCATCGGCCCGGGCTCCATCTGCACCACCCGCATCGTTTCGGGCATCGGCGTGCCGCAGATCACCGCCATCTATGACTGCGCCTGTGCGGCTGCAAAATACGGCGTGCCGGTCATTGCGGACGGCGGCGTGAAATATTCGGGCGATGTGGTGAAAGCGCTTGCAGCGGGCGCGGAATCGGTCATGATGGGCTCTCTGTTCGCGGGCTGTGAGGAATCTCCCGGCGAAAGCGAGATCTTCCAGGGCCGCAGTTTCAAAGTCTATCGCGGCATGGGCAGCCTCGGCGCCATGAACGCCGGCAGCAAGGACCGCTATTTCCAGGAAAACGCCAAAAAGCTGGTGCCGGAAGGCGTGGAAGGGCGCGTGCCCTACAAGGGGCCGGTCTCCGATACGGTATTTCAGATGGTCGGCGGTGTCAAATCGGGCATGGGGTACTGCGGCTGCCGGACAATCCCGGAACTGCAGGCCAACAGCCAATTTGTGCGCATCACCGGCGCCGGCCTGAAAGAAAGCCACCCGCATGATATCTATATCACCAAAGAAGCCCCGAATTATTCACTCAACCCGTAAAACCCGGCGTGACCCGGTACGCAGACTGTGGATGGATGCCGAAAAATTTTTGCGTACAAAACATTGACAAGCCACGTGTGAAAGTGCTATAATAGTCATCGTCCCTCAGGGAAAATAGTGTGCTTTTTCAGGTGCGCTTTCACATGGCGGCATAGCTCAGTTGGCTAGAGCATGCGGTTCATACCCGCAGTGTCGTTGGTTCGACTCCAACTGCCGCTACCATTGAGCATCCGGTGCTTTTCGGAAATTGCCCCATGATGCTCCCACAGTCGGCCCGGTGGTCAAGCGGCTAAGACACGGCCCTTTCACGGCTGTAACAGGGGTTCGATTCCCCTCCGGGTCACCAGACAAGCAGCGTGGCGTTTTTCGCCCGCTTATATTGGACGCATAGCTCAGCAGGTTAGAGCGCTTGCTTCACACGCAAGAGGTCTTGGGTTCGAGTCCCGATGTGTCCACCAAGACAAACCGCTTACCTAAGCCATTCATGGCAAAGGTAAGCGGTTTTCGTTTTGCCTGAAAATACCCGGTATGCCTACCGTGTGCCCGTAAAACGATAAAATTATAATCGCAGCCAAATCAATAAAAGCGCGAAAATTGTAACAAAACCGGAGTAATTATTGAACATATTGTAAATATATGGGCTGTTCGGACCTATGTTAACCTCTATCTCACCGATTCCCCGCACCCCTCACACCATGCCCGTATGCGTGACTTCCCACGCTCCACATGCGCTACGCCGCCACAGATCAGGCAAATAAAAACGGCGTGACCATTTGACCGCACCGTTCCAGCGCTTCGGGCGCCGCCGTACAAAATTTCACTTCCCTGCTCATATCATAATCCGTAATGACACCCCTATGCAAAGTATAGCAGACAAGGGAATGGTGTACAAAGGACGTATACCTACACGTATGCCTATAAATCACCTTTTGCACTCCGTAGGCATATTCTTTTGTTCAATAGATGGCTTCCTTGTGTACTCCGTTTAAATTTTATTCATTCACACGCAAGAGGTCTTGGGCTCGAGTAGCTTTCGCTTTTCCGATTTGCGGATGGCATCCGCCTCGTCCAGATCAGGAAACAAAGCTTCCAGCTTTGAACCAAGCTCATCATATTCCAGGTATTTGCAACGCAACAGGGCGACATTCCAGCTAAAGCAGGCTCGGTGAAAAACCGGACTGTACCCGCAGTGTGGTTGTCAAATAAAATGCTCCAATGAAATCGGGGCAATCTGCAGACTATTTTCCCCGAACGCCTCCATCTGTTTCGCTGGGGCGGCAAAGCCGAACAGATAATCCCGACTGGTTCGAAGCATCACTTGAAAATAGGGTAAACGAGCGAATCTTACAGCAAATTGTCCACCCTTTTCAAAATCTGATATTTCCAATATATCATAAATGGAAAAGCCGAACTGAAAAAGCTTGCTCATTGCCTCCTTCGCGACCCACATGGCGGCGACCATGAAATCTCGCCCGTAGGCTCCGCTGTGCCGGTCAACCAGCTCCCTTTCGGACGGGCGCAAAAAACGATAAATCGCGTCGGTGTATCGAGAGGAAACCCTCTGGACATCCAACGCCGCACGAAGCCGGTGTTTATCCGAAACAAGTGCTGCGGCAAGCCCGTCGTCGTGCGTGATGCTTACCGAATATGCGCCGTTCGCCGTCAGAAAAGGCGCGCCATAACAGTCATTCAGCACGCAGGGTTCCGTGCTCAAGCCGCCGCAAAGCCTTGCGTAAGCGAGCCTGACACAAAATCTGCCGGACAGAAATTCAGCCTTTCGTTTGTCTATTGCATGCTCTATCAATTTTTGTTCCAAAGGATGCAGGTGCTTTTGATAAACGCTCTGCTCCATGCGAACGTCGCCAAATGAGATGCAGACGAATTCATACGATTTTTCCATCCTGTTGCCCCAATCCACACCGCCCTTTCACGCACCGTCCGATCAGGGCGCGTTCAGATCCCGGTTCCTTTTAAACACAAAAATAGCGACCAGAAAAAACAGGCTGGCAAACCCTGCGAGGATAAGAAGGTCGGGAAGCGTATTCAGAAACCGTTCACCCTTTTGCAGCGACGTGATGGCCTCCAGTGTCCAATACTGAGGGGTCAGCCGCGCAGCATTCTGCACGGCGTCGGGCATGATCGAAATGTTCATCAGACAACCGGAAATCATGCTGGTGGGCAAAATGATCAGCGTCTGCAGGCTGTTGGCCTGCTCGTGCTCTTTGCAAAAGGAGGCAATCAAAATGCCAAACGCGGTCGCGGTGCAGCCAAACAGAAGCAGCGTGAGAAACAGCTTCCAAAAAGCAACATACACTTCGATATGAAACAGAAACAGGATTGCCGCCAACGCGATAAGGATCTGCGCGCTGACAATGACAAGATTAACAAGAATATTGCCCAGCACGTACTCGGGTTCCGAAACCGGCGTGGAAATAACACGGTAAAACGCACCGCCGGCCTTATCCTCGATGATGAGCTCCGAAACAAAACTTGCACTGAACAACAGGAACATGATGAAAAGGCCCATCGTGCTGATGTTTTTGTTCCCGTTGGACGTGGTCTTGGGTACGCTGACCGTTTTGACCGAAACGCTTTCCCCGCTTTCGCCCGCCGCCCGGCCGACCTCGCTTTTCAACGTGGCGGATACCAGTTCCTCCATACCGCTGGAAGCCGACGAACCGTATTGATAGAACGTGACCTGCGGAACCGTTCCCGACTGTATCTGCCGGCTGAAGTCCCGGCCAACCGCAATCCCGTAATCAACCGTCCCGGTATCCAGCGCCTGTCTGAGCTGAGACGGCGTGTCGGAGACAATCTTTGCGTTCCCCACCTGTCCAAGCAGGTTGACAAAAGCTTTGCCGTAGCTTCCGTCATCCTCGTTGACAACGCCGACCGTGACGGTGGTGCTGAAAAAATGCGTCAGAAAAAATGCCGCCCCGGCAATCAGCACCGGCAGCAAAAGATAGAGAACGAAACTGCTTTTTTTTCGGAACAGGATGCGGAACATATTCATTCCGACGAGGAAAATCCGTTTCAATCCGCTCACTCCTCTATTCCAAAGATATCGACATTTTCCCGGTTTTCAGGTAAACGCTGACCAAAAACAGCAGCCCCAGCGCAAGATTAAACGCAACGGCGACGGCAGCGGCGTTCACACCGCTGCCGGCAATGATCTGGAACAGCCCCTGCATCGTCCAATACAGGGGGGTCAGCCGGCACAGCGTCAACATGCCGCCGCCAAAGTACCGAACGGGAATAAAACAACCGCCCAGAAACGACAGCACCAGCACCAGTGCGGTCAGGATCGCGGTGACATTGGTATCCTGTTTTGTATATGCGCCGACGAAAAACCCGAAAGCGGTCGCCCCGACCGTCTCCGTCAGAAGCACAAACAGAAGAAACGGAAGATTGCCTCCCCAGTCAGCCCCCATAAACGCGCTGAGCACCAGAAGCAAGCCGCTTTGCACGGCGGAGATGAGCAGGCAGCCGGCGATCTTGCCGAACAAAGTCAGATACAGACTGGACGGGGCGGAACGCAGCCGCAACACAACGTTGAACCGGCCGTCATTTTTCAGGGAATACATGGCGGAAAACGCGCCGTTGAAAATAATCATGACCAGGATGCCGACCGCGTAATAATCAATCGACGTTCGCGCCGGCAGGGAAACCGTTTGAATCGCCGCGTTCCCGTTCGCCGCGGACGACGTTTCCGTTCCGCCGCGTGCTGCAAACAGCAGCAGCGCGGGCCTGATCCGGTCCGAGACCCCGGAATAAGCGGGATTTTCATTCTCATAATAATAAACCTGCCCATTCCGGTACACGACAGCCGCGGCATATTTCATATATCCGTCCGCGCCGTAGATGTCGGAGAGGGAGCGAACCCGCACAAATCGTGCCGGGGAGGCCGCCTGCGTTTCCGCCTGAACGAACCGGTCGACGAAATCACCCTGCCCGGACGAATAATAGGCGATGGTGCCCGTGGCTGTTGACAAGGTGCGATTCGCAAAAAAGTTGGAAAACACAGCAGACAAAACAACGATCAAAAGTAGGGGAATCAATACCATATGGATCATGTTCTTTGTGTTCCGGATCATCATTTTGAACGTGGCCGCGGTGACGCTCCACACAACGTTCATGCCGTGCCTTCCCCCTTCCCGCCGTCTTCCGTCAGTGCCAAGAACGTACTCTCGAGGCTGATCGACTGGTTTTCAATATCGAGGATTTCTATGCGGTTGTTTGTAAAATAGGCAATGATGTCATTGATGTTTCTGCTGAAAATGTTGGTGCTGACCACCACTTTGTTTTTGCTGACGGTTACGTCGCATACCGATTCCAGGCGCAACAAAGCGCCTGGATCCACCCGTTCCGTGCTGGACAGAAAGAACGTGTAGGTATGCCTCGCGGTTATCTTCCGTTCCAGCTCCTTTTGGGTCCCCTCGGCGACTTTTCGACCGTGATCAAGGATCAGGATACGGTCCGCGATCTTTTCGACTTCTTCCATATAGTGCGTCGTGTAAATGATTGTGGAATCGCCTTGTTTCATCGTCAGAATGGACTGAAGGATATGGTTCCTGGAAGAAGGATCAATTCCGACTGTAGGCTCATCCATAATGATGAGCCTCGGTTTGTGGACGATAGAGCAGGCGATATTTAGCCGCCGCTTCATGCCGCCCGAAAATCTGCCGGGAAATTCATTCGCCACCTCGGACAGACCAACAAAATCAAGGGCTTCCATCGCCTGCTGATGCAGCTTCCTGCCCGACAGATTAAAAAGCGAGCCGAAAAATTTGGTATTTTCCAGAGCGGTCAGCCGTCCATAAAACGCAATGTCCTGCGGAACAAAGCCGATGTTTCTTTTAAAATAGGCAGGCTCTTTTTTCAAATCATGACCGTCGAAAAGAAACGTTCCGCTGTCGCTCCTGATCAACCCGGTTAAAATATTGATCGTTGTGCTTTTACCCGCGCCATTCTGACCAAGCAGGCTGAACACTTCATTTTCCCGGATGGAGAACGTAAGATGATCGAGCGCCATTTTTTTCCCATAATACTTGATAAGATCCACCGAATTTAACAAATCCATAGGATGGCTCCTTCTGATCGCATGATTATAAATGCTCCGGCACCCGTTTGGGCCGATCAAAATTACACTCTTTTACATATTATTTACAGAAGTGGGCAGGTTATTTCCTTACCAAGATGCTATAATAAACCTTGGTTATCGTTTCCAAGCGGTTTGCACAATCGTTTCCCCGCGAGCCCGTAAATAAAAAAGCTGCGCATGCCGTCCATTTCCATATCAAACTCTAGCATATGAAAGTCGATTATACAATACATAAAATACAAGTTTTTATAATATATTGTAATTTTTATGATATCGTGATACAATAATGTCAAATCCTGTCTTACGCTAGATAGTGAATTTGGATCATGCCTTCCAACAGATTGAAGTCGTGCGAGCAGGAGGCACGAACACAGAAAGGACGGATTGCTGTTGTTCGGTGTAAACAAAAAAGGCACGGGAACATTACCTGTAGGCGATTCGGAAACACAAGATGATATCCTGAAAATTTTAAGACAGTTTCTCGGTATACCCAAAATAAAGGCCACAGATAATTTCTTTCAGATCGGCTTGGATTCTATGGCTCTCATGGATGTTTTCAATCAATTGAAGCCGCAGATTCCCGAATTGAAACTGACGGATTTATTCAATTATCCGTCGGTTGAAAATTTGTCCCGTTTTCTTGATTCCCGCCGGTCTCTCGGTGCCGAACCGTCCGCGCGGGCGGTTTCCTTGCCGGCAGCATTTTTGGAAACGCCGGGCCACCGCGGATGGAAGCAATGGTCCATCCCGCTGGACGCGGCGGCCTATACAGGCGCGCAACATTCCTTGGGGACAATAGCCGTTTCCGCCTTTGGGTTTGCTCTGGCGAAAATGATCGGGGCTCCTAAAATCAATTTGCAAACCGCCACCAGCCACACAAACCGACTGACCGAAATTGAGCTGGATTTTGACGG